>NZ_VSZO01000016.1 GCF_008312935.1 Roseiconus lacunae
CCGTCCCACCCCCTCCTTACCCGCCGGAAAAGCATGAGTTCAGCTGAATCAGCGATCTCTGATGAAGTCGCAAAAAGTGCCGCCGAAGCTCTAGATCGCTTGAATGAGCACACGTTGAAAACCGTCCATTGGCACTTCAGCGAAGAGACGGGAAGCCCGTTTTGGTTGGGGAAGAAGGCGGAATTGGATTTCGATCCGCTCAAGGATGTCAAATCTTTTGCTGACTTGAAAAAGTTCCCCCACTTCGAAGACGAATGGTTGCGTGGTGGGCCGATCGACCGTTGGGTGCCCAAAGGACACGCCGGTAAGCCAACCTATGTTTTCGAAACCGGAGGAACGACCGGGATCCCGAAAAGCCGTATGGTGATCGAAGATCACTGGAAAGACTATGAGTTGTTCAGCGACACGTTGCCTGACGAGCATTTTCCTCGCGGTTCGAATTGGCTCATGCTTGGACCGAGCGGTCCGCGGCGTTTGCGATTGGCGGTCGAACACTTGGCGCAGCATCGTGGCGGAATCTGCTTTTGCATCGACTTGGATCCTCGCTGGGTCGTCAAGTTGATCAAGAAAGGCTGGATGGAACATCTTGAAGAGTACAAAAAACACTGCATCGACCAAGCGGTCACGGTGTTGACCGCCGGCCATGACATTAAGTGCATGTTCGCGACACCAAAGTTGCTCGAATCACTGGGTGAAGCGTTGGAAGACCGCGGTACCAGCTTGCAAGAAGTCGGCATCAAGGGAATTTTCTCTGGGGGTACCGAGTTCACACCACAGTGGACGCGGTTCTGCGTCGAAGAGCTTCTCGGTGGTACCGTCGAAGAAGGCGGCGTTTACATGACGCCGACCTACGGCAATACCTTGATGGGTTTGGCCTGCAGCAAACCAATCTCGGCCGCCGACGGATACAAAATCAGCTACTACGCGCCCCAACCGCGAGCGGTTACGGAAGTGGTCCAATTCGAAGACTACAATCAGGTCGTCGGTTACGGCGAGACTGGTCGCGTCAAACTGTACACGTTGACCGATGAATTCTTCGTACCGGGCTTCATGGAACGCGACGAAGGCGAACGCGAAGCTCCGTTTGACAAGTTCCCATGGGACGGTGTGAGCGGCGTTCGCCCCTTCCACGAACTTGCCAGTGCGACCACCGTTGGCGTTTATTAACGGTCGCTGGGAACCGGACCTAAAGAACGGACATAACAGCGGCCTGCCGGCTATCAGCCGCCAGGCGTTAGCCCCGGTTTCCAAGCACGGCTATCAGCCGCCGGGCGTTAGCCCCGGTCAAAGTGGCCAAACCGTGGCTGACGTCATTTGACTAGCCCTAGGTTTAAGATGAAACACGGTCTCACGTCGCAAGGCTTGCTCTCGCCCGCATTGGCGATGCAGGCCTGACGCCTCGCGTTCGGCTCAGGCATTGTTGGCTCCGGCCCGACGCAAGCGCGTTCGTTTCACCGTTTTCGGTTAAATTCCATAGCGGAACGCAACGAACGATTGCGTTTTATCGAGCGATCAGAAATAGCGGCCTGCCTTTCGCATGCCTTCATCTGATCGCGAATTGAATTCAAGCACTTCACCTCACTTTCTTTGTCGACATGATCACACTGCAACCACTTCGCTGGGGCAAACCGTACGAATCAATTGAAATCAAGGACGTCGTTCACTTTGACACCGGCGAACCGATCGCCAAATTCGGTTCGGTCGGCGGTGGGATCGTCGCTCGCGATATGAAGAAGGCGGAGAAGGCCCGGCAAGCGTTGCTCAAGTACACACCGGCCGAATTGCTGGAGATGTGCAAGAAGGCGGCCGAGCTATTTGAAACCGCTGATCTGCAGGTCGGCGATTCGAAGCAGTCTGTCGATCAGTTTGTCCACCAACAATCGGCCAGCACGGGATTGCCTGAGCACATGTGCCGGTCGAACATGAAGAAAAACAGCTTCGTGTTGGCCAACATGACCGAGATCCTTGATTGTCTGACGCGGGGATTGGACCTTAATATCTTCAGCCGTGGCTTTGGTGAAGAAGGTCGCGGCGTGATCGTCAGCTATCAAGCACAGACACCAATCTTGGGTGCCGTCTTACCGAACAACTCACCCGGTGTGCATACGCTTTGGCTGCCCGCGATTCCGTTGCAAATCGGGCTGGCGCTCAAGCCCGGCTCGCAGGAACCTTGGACGCCCTACCGAATGGTTTCGGCATTTATCGAAGCCGGCGTGCCTGCCGAAGCGTTCGGACTGTACCCCGGCGGCCACGATGCGGGTGGGGCGATCATGACCAAGACGTCTCGCAGCATGATTTTTGGAAGCGCCCAAACGGTTGCTCAGCATGCCGGCAACCCACGCGTTCAAGCACACGGCCCGGGATGGTCCAAGATCTTGCTTTGCGATGACGTTGTCGACGACTGGGAGCTCTACCTCGACATGATGGTCGAGAGTGTGCTGAGCAACTCGGGACGATCTTGCATCAACTGCAGCGGGATTTGGGCGAGCCGGCACACTCGCGAAATCGCCCAGGCGATCGCCGAACGCATCGGGCCAGTCGATGTGCTGCCGCCGACCGATGAAAACGCGCAGTTGGCCGCGTTCACCGTGCCCGCGATGGCGACGGGGACATATGCGATGGTCGAACAAGACCTGGCCGAAGCCGGGGTGACCGACATGACGGCTGATTACGGCGATAAGCTGATCGAACGCGAGCACTGTGCCTACTTGCGTCCAATGGTGCTACACGCCGACTCGCCTGATCGCGGTGTCGCGGCCAAAGAATACATGTTCCCATTCGTTAGCGTCGTCGAGTGCCCGCAGGCGGAGATGCTGCGACGCATCGGGCCAACGCTGGTTGGAACCGTGCTCACTCGCGACGAGAGCTTCATCCAGCAGGCAGGAAGTTGCGTCGATATCGATCGATTGAACATCGGTCCGATCGCGACCAACCGCTTGAACTGGTTACAGCCGCACGAAGGCAACATCATCGATTTCTTGTTCCGCTCGCGTGCATATCAAACGGCAGAACTAGCCGTACCAGCGGCGGCGACCTGAGCCCTGCGGATAGATTCCCTGCGGATAGATTCCCTGCCGACGTACTTACTGATCAGCCATCGCAATCACCTCGCTGGTGGTTGATCAACGAACCAACGCAGTTTGTCCGAGGCGACTCGATGACCGAGCTGCGGATCGATCCAATATTCCACATCATTGTCGCCGGAACAATCATCAAGGTAGTAACCCAACGTTGCTTCGGTTCCATTCGCGGCAAGTGGCCCCGGCAAAGCGCGGCCCGAGTTGTCGACCCACTGACCCGATCGTCGGATTATCCGAGTGGTCACGAAAGGCGAGGTCCCCATCGCCGCCGCGACTGAGACGGACACCGGATTCTGAAAAACCGATTTCGAGTCGCCCACTTGCGCGACGCGACCGTCTTCGATCACGGCGATTCGATCACCAAGCCGTCGCGCCTCGGCGCCATCGTGGGTCACGTGCAGCGTCGCGCCGGGATAATTCTGGTGCAACTGCTTGAGATCCCGTTCAATCTGAAATCGCATTGCCGCATCGATCGCCGATAGGGGCTCGTCGAGCAAACGGACGCTGGCGCCCGATACGGCAGCCTTGGCAAGGGCGGCGCGTTTCTTTTCGCCGCCACTCAGCTGTTCGGGTAGACGATCGAGAAGGTTGCCGATCCCGACCGCGGCGGCGGCTTCGGCAATTCTCGTTTCTCGAGATGACGCGTTCAGCCCGCGCTTAATCCCCAGTGCGATGGATTTACCAATCGGTAGGTGTGGATACAAACCATCGCCCTGGGGAACGAGGCTCACATCGCGTTCCCTTGGCTTGACTGAGACAACGTCTCGCCCGCCGATGGAGATCGATCCAGATTCCGGCCGAATTAGCCCCGCGATCAAGCGTAGCACCGAGGTTTTGCCGCAGCCGCTAGCACCGAGCAGTACCAGGTATTCACCCTCCCGAATATCAAGGCAAAACTTGCGAAGGATTGGGGTTTTGGAGTAGCCGAAAATGATTTCGTTCAACTGGACGAGCGACATACAATCAAATGATTTCCGATGGCGAAAGAAAGTGAGACGCAGACGGAGACTGACACGCGGGCAATGAGCGGCGCCGCGATTGCGGATTCGCCTGTCCATCGGTCATTGATCCAGTAGCAACCCGGGTGCCCAATCGACTATTCGAATAAACCCCCTGAGGAAAGATGATGCCAATCGTATCGAAGTTCCGTAAGCGACGTATTCGCCTGGCCGCTTTTTTATCAGTTTGCGGTGCGGCGATAGTGATCGGCCAAGCGGGTGACATTCGCCGCGTTTTCGGCCAGGAGGGCAAGACGGCGAATTCCGAAACGGCGAGAGATCCCGCGGACCAGAACCGATCGGCATCGCAGGACAAAACAAGAGCGCCGGAGAACTCTCGCGCGTCGGCGGATCCTGTCGCAGATCAGGATCCCGACGAAACGAAGATCAAGGAACCGGAGTTTCGCCGCAAGTCAAAATCTCAGCTCAAGCGGGCCCTCACTTCCATTGAGTTCAAGGTGACCCAAAATGCCGATACCGAGCCTGCGTTCCGCAATCGTTACTGGAACAACAAGAAAGACGGCCTGTATCGCTGTGTGGTCTGCGGGTTATCGCTCTTTTCTTCAGAAACGAAGTACAAATCTGGAACGGGGTGGCCGAGCTTTTGGGCGCCGATCGAAGAAGACCATGTTGGCTACAAAACCGACTATTTTCTGTTTTATCCGCGGACCGAAGTCCACTGCAAACGATGCAGTGCCCATCTGGGACATGTCTTTGACGACGGGCCGACCGATACGACGGGAAAGCGATTTTGCATGAACAGCGCTGCGATGAAGTTCTACGAGTCTGGCAAAGAGAACGACTTTGACGAATGATTGGATCGTTCGCGATGTGACTGTTTTCGCAGACGAGGCAGTCTTGTTGTTGCGGTCGCTCCGCTTCTGCCGATTCGGTGAATGCGAAAGCTCACCGCTAAAATCAAGGATGAATTGAATCATGCGACGGACCATCAAAGGAATCTTTGCCTTCGGGATACTCTGCGGATTTGCCAGCGCGGCGACCGCAGAAGAGTCCCAGCGGACCCTAAGCCTAGACTCGCCCCGTTGGGCGATGGTGCCGCAGCAAGTCGAAGACGTGAGCGGACAAGCCGGCGACGCGACCGACTCGGTGCCTTCGCTCGAAGGCCGCCAAGACGAGACACTGCGTGACGCCTTGGAGATGCTTTCCGAAGACGACGTCAACGTGCCGACATCGCCGCGAGATCTGGATTTGGATCAGCAATCGGCGTCCGACGTCGGTACGGGCGAGAACGAGTCGCTGTTTTCGGGACGCAAAGCACAATTTCGTGAGCGTCGGTTCGTGTTGCCCCCGATCGCGGCGTTGACCACCGACACCAGTGAAATCGGAAATGGCGAAACCCCCGAAGGCTACCGTCAAGGCGAAGATCCGCTGTCAGTTTCCCTGCCCGAAAGTGGCGTCGATCGGGCGGCGAATTGGTACTGGAGTCAGCGTTACTGGGCCGCGGCGAACACGTTTTCGCACCCGTTGTATTTTGAAGATCGAATGCTGGAACGACACGGACAATCGCGATTTCCGCACCTGCAGCCCTTCGTGTCGGCGGCACGGTTCGCTTCACAGACCGCTTTATTGCCTTACTTGAGTGCGATTTCGCCGCCGGACGAGTGCCAATACAGCTTGGGATACTACCGGGCAGGCTCCTGCGTTCCCGCATTTTTGCAACGTCCGCCCTATCAACGAAAAGCGTTGGTCGCCGAAGGGGCGTTTGTCGGTGCGATCATCGGCCTACCCTAAAAGGGCTTCCGATTCGACAACGCGTCGGGTAGAAAATAAAGCCAGTGCTTTGTGTTGAAAAAAACGCCGTGTCTATCGATCGACCGATGGGCATTCGCGTCGGTCGACGCCATCCCGCCGAATCGAAACGCTGGGTTTGACAAAGCACTCGTCTGATTCAATACCCCATGGATGATCGAACATGATCTACCTGCTGACGCTGATTGCCGTCGCTTCGCGATTTTTGCCGCACCCTCCGAACTTTGCCTGCATCGGAGCACTGGGACTGTTCGCCGGCTGTTACGTCGCCGGTCGGCGTGCCTATTTGGTTCCCTTGTTAGCGTTAGCCGCCAGCGACATCCTCGGCCAGATGTTCGCCGTTTCCGGGTTAGGATTCTATCGCCCCGAGCAAATGCTTTTCGTCTATCTCGGTATGGCCGCGTCTGTTGCGATCGGTCGCCTGGGACGCCGCTCTAATTCTGCGGAGCAGCCATCGGTTTCTTGGCAGCGATTTCCACTGACCGTACTAGCCGCGTCGACGGTATTTTTTGTTGTGAGCAATGTCGGCGTCTGGTTGGGTCCCTGGTACGCTACCAACCTATCGGGCCTGCTGAGCTGCTTCACCGCCGCAATTCCATTTTACGGATACACCATCGCCGGGGATTTCTTCTTCGCCGGGGCGATGTTCGGAGCGATGGAACTGGCCCGCTCCGGTGCGGCTGCAATGCCGAAGCCTGCGATCGGCACGACCGGCACAATCGTCCGCTAATTTCCGGGCGAAACAACGCAAGCCGACTGCGGGAAATGCAGTCGGCTTTTTTTGTGCCCCGATCGAACTGACTTCGTGTGAGGGGGGCGAAGGCGGTTCTATCCGGTCTCAAAAGCGTTCTAAAGAGAAAAACGGCAAACTTCGCGAGCTGGGGGATGACGGACATTTAATCCCGAAATGACGCGTTTTCCCGAATTAAGCGGGGAACTTCGAGTCACAAGGGGGCGTCAGACCGGGGTGATTCGTTGACACACTATTCGCCCGAACTAGAATCGCTGCCAACGCTTATCCAACCGCCCCACGCTTCGCATTTTACCCATCCTTCTGATTGGGCGAGCACTACGTATTTTGCAATGCTCGGCAACCAAATGTCCGATGTCATACACACGTGCGTCAGCTTTAGGCTGCAGCAACCGGTGCGAAATCGCGACGCTGCGGCTGATAAGAGAATGGATTTAGTTAGCTCGGCGAGTTCAGTGGAATTACACTGCGGCTCGCAAATATTCCCAACCTGTCCCGCGACTTTGCCCGCTTTTCTATTCACCCGAAGCCGGGTTCAAAAGTAGAGACCTTCGATGATCCGACGAACACTTTCTGATTCTACACGCCGTGAAACGGCCAAGGGCAACCGAAAGCGAACTGCGCATACCGGGCAAAAGCGACGGTTGTTGATGGAGAATCTGGAGGGCCGGCGTTTACTGGCCAGCGACACCGCGTTCACTCCCGTTCCGGTGGATCCCGCTCTCTTTGCCGCCCAAACGCCTCGCAACGTCGGGACGGTCACGGCAGTCCAAATTGGCGAGAACGAAGCCGCCGGTGCACGTGGTGTTAACGACACGATCAATACGGCGACACATCTGCCGCTGGGAACGCTTCCCAGCCAGCAAGACACGATCGACGTCACCGGATCGATTGGAATCCAGCTCAACGCACAGAATCAGATCCTCAGCGACCTCGATTACTACGCGATGGACTTGCGTGCGGGCGACATTCTCGACATCTCCTTGAACGGAGTCGCGGGTAACATCAGCGTGCTGTACGGGCCGGGCACTCAAGCTCCCGGTCGTTTTTGGTTTGGGACAGATTCGAACCAGGCGATCCTAGATCCGGCGACGGGTCAATCGATTTACGCGAAAGGTTCGCCACTACAAACACGTGGTAGTGCGGTCGCGGCTCAAGTGGTACCTGAGACGGGACGTTACTACATCGGGCTCGCTCCTTCGCTTGGAGTGAGCAACTACACGATGGGTTTGCGTGTTTACCGTCCGGTGATCGAGCAAGCTCCTCGCGGTGCTCAACAGATCCTTTATCTTGACTTTGATGGCGGAATCTATCCAACGAGTGAGATCAGTGGTTCGACGCTACCGCTTGGCGTGGTTCGCTTTGATCGCCTGGAAGACAACCTAGGCGTCTTGGGGTTCACCAACCCAACCGCCGTTGATGCGCAGGTGCTGCAAGAGAACATTCTTGACGAAGTCCGCGATCACTTCGATACGATTGCCGTCAACGGTTCCAATGGTGACTACGACGAGACGGGGATCGGTGGTCAATACGGGATCACAATCGTCAGCTCCTTGGAGTGTCCTGAGTTCGGTGACCGAAGCGCTTGTGCGGTCGGAAACACGGATTTAAACAACAACCCGTTGGTCACACGCGTCTTGATCGGTGGCCTGGTTTCCTCGACCGGGATTGACGGTGCCTACGGAATCGCCGAATCGGTCGACATCGGAAACTTCCGCCCCGGCGAAATCACGATCGTGCAGCTTGACGATATCTCGGCAACGACCACCGCGATCGCCCGGTCGCCTGCGGTCAGTGAAATGGATGTGATTTCCAAGTTCCTAGCCGGTGTGGTTTCTCACGAAGCGGGACATACCTTCGGTGAGCGGCACACGACCAATACGAATAACACTGACAATATCATGGATGCGGGTGGCAACCTGCAGGGATTGATTGACAGTTTGATCGCCCCAGGGCCAGACGGCATCCTTGGAACCGCCGACGACTTGTCTCCCGTCTTTGCACCTGAAGACCAATTCACCCCGGCCGAAGGATTCTTCGGCACCACGCGAACGGCAACGTCGTTGTCGTTTGAGCTTTCCACCGGTACCGCTACCTCGTCGATCACCGGTCGCGTTTTCAACGACCTTAACCGCGACGGCGCCTTCGCCGGCGACGCGGGATTACCCGGCGTCTTTGTCTACGCCGACTTGGACGGTGACCGAGTGCGTGATCCGATCGAGCCATTTGATGTCTCGGCTCCCGATGGGGCTTATCGGTTGGATGTCGCGCCCGGCTTGAGCTACACGGTCGTTGCCGAAACACCAGCCCAATACGTCGCCAGCAATTCGACGGTCCGCTCGAATGTGTCCGCCGGGGTGACCAATCTCAACTTCGGTTTCACGAAAGTTATCGCCGATGTCACCGGAACCAAGTTCGCTGACTTGAACGGAAACGGTTTGTTCGACACGAACGAATCGGGTATGGGAGGGGTTTACATCTACTTGGACTTGGATGGGGACGACCGTCCTGACCTCGGTGAACCATCGGCGATCACCGCTGCCGACGGTAGCTACTCGATCAACTTCCCCGGCCCAGGCACGTACACGATTCGGGAAGTCGTTGAACCAGGATTCGAGCAAACCTTCCCAGTCAGCGGCGAACACATCGTTACTTACAACGGTGTCGGCTTGACCGACAATTACAACTTCGGAAATCTTCCCTCGCGGGACTATGGTGACGCACCGGACAGCTACGGCACGTCGATCGCCGCCGGTGGTCCGAGCCACGGGACATCGCTTGCGGTCGGTTTGGGAGCCGAAGTGGATCGTGAAATCGATGGCTTCCCATCGGCAAACGCCCTCGGCGACGATAACAACAACATTGACGACGAGGACGGAATCCAACTTCTGTCTCCGCTCGGTCCCGGCGGCACCGCGACCGTCCAAGTCACCGCCCGAAACACGACCGGCCAGCCGGCCTACCTGCAAGGTTGGGTCGATTTCAACGCCAACGGTACATTCGACGCAAGCGAACGAGTCTTTAACAACGTGGTCGTCGCCGATGGCGTCTCGAACTTGGAAATCAACGTTCCTGGAAACGCCGTCGTCGGTTCCACCTACGCTCGCTTCCGCTACAGCCCGACGGCTGGTTTGGGCGTCGGTGGTGATGCCGATCTAGGCGAAGTGGAAGATTACCAATTCGACATCCTGCAACAGGCGGACATTGCCAACGATGATGAGTTCACTGTCTCGCGGAACTCGCTTTCGAATCAGTTGGATGTCCTAGCGAACGACTTCCAGTCCAACCTGACTCAGCTGACGATCGTCAACCTCAATGTCGTCGGTACCTCCGGTGTCGCGAGCGTCGCCGGTGATGGCAAGTCAATCTTCTACACCCCACGCAACGGCTTCACCGGACTCGACACGTTCCAGTACACCGTTCAAGACCAATTGGGCAATCAGTACACGGCCGATGTCTCTGTCACGGTCAGTTTCCAATCGAATGTACCGATCGCTGTCGACGACATCTTTGATATTCCACAAGGGTCGAGCAATCGGCCGCTGAATGTCTTGGCGAACGATGTCCCGAGTATCGCCGGGGGAATTCGAATCATCAGCGTCACAGCGGGTGATCAGGGCGGAAACGTTGCCCTCGAAGGAGGCGGTCAAACGATTCGCTACACCCCGGTCGCCGGATTTACCGGAACGGAGCAATTCAGCTACAGCATTCAGGACTCCAACGGTCAAGTAAGCACTGCCCAGGTCACTGTAAATTCGCAGCCCGGCGCACGTAACGATGACTTGGTCGACTTCACGATCGGCATCTTTGATGTGGTCAACAACCAGCCAATCTCCAGTGTTCAGGTTGGCCAAGAGTTCTACGTCCGAGTCTTCGTCGAAGAACTGAATAACCCGAACTTCAGCCCCGAGGGCGTCGCATCGGCATTCCTCGACCTGCTCTACTCCGACGGCTTAGTTTCGACTCAGGACACCATCGGCGGTGATGCATTTGGATTCGACATCACCTTCGGACCGAACTTCCAGGGAAGCGGATTCCAACTCGGTGACGCGACGACTCCTGGTTTGATTGACGATGTCGGAGCCGTTCAACCGATCGGTGGTGGCGACCTGATTCGGCACAGTGATCCGGCAGAACTGTTCACCATCACGATGACTGCAGTTTCACCGGGTGTTGCTGTCTTCAAAGCTGACCCCGCCGATGCTGTCCAAGCAGAAACGATTCTGGTCGGCGAAGACGATGCCCTGACCGTTGCCCAGCAACGACTCGGAACCGCCGAACTGACAATTTTCCCAACCACAGATAATTTCGCCAGTGCGATCGATGACGCATTCAGTGCGGGCACGGACAGCAACGGCATCTTGATCAATTCTGCGAACGGACCTAACACTCTCGATGTCCTAGACAACGACCTGTTCGGCCCCACCGGCACCTTGCTGGAATTCGGAATCGGGATCGACCCTACTCTGGGCAACGTGACCATTGACGACAATGGCACACCAAGCGATCTGACCGACGACACGATCAATTACTTCGCCAACACCAATGCCAGTGGATTCGACAGCTTTACCTACTACATCGTATCCGGTGACGGGGTCCGCAGCGTCGGTGAAGTCACGATGGCAATCGGACAAGCGGATGATGATGACTTGGTAGACATCTCTTTCGCTTTGGTCGACCAATTCAATAATCCGATTACATCAGTCGCTTCGGGTGAAACGTTCGGTGTTCAAGTCTTTGTCGAAGACTTGCGAACGGTCGTCGAAGGCAACACCTTTGTCTTTGCCGGCTACCTCGACATGCTGTACGACGCAGGGGTGTTGGCGCCGGGTTCGGTCCCTGCCGGCGGACGCTACGACTTTGATGTCGATTTCGATAACGACTTTGATTCCAACGCCGGCGTCGGTACCGCCGCCCGTGCCGGTATCATCGATGAGTTTGGATCACTTTTGCGTGATACAGTCGTCGATTCCGGAGCAATCAACGAACCGAACTTGATGGCCACCGTCTACTTCACCGCTGGGCCGGTCGCTTCGACCACGGTCACCCAAGTGGTCGGTAGCCCGGCTGATTCGTCGCCTTTCCAAGACACGCTGCTGTTTGATCGCGACCAACCGGTTCCGGTATCACAAATTCGCTACGACGTGTTGAACGTAACGGTTACGCCGGTCAGTACGCTGCAAAACCAAGCGATGCCTGAAGACGTCAACAATGACGGATTGGTTACGCCATCAGACGCCCTGACGGTGATCAACGCACTCGGTCGCGTGGGCGAAGGCGAGCAATCGGCCCCAACGGCGTTCACCGACGTCAACGGTGACTTCTTGACCTCGCCAATGGACGCCCTGATGGTGATCAACCACTTGGCTCGCTTGGCCGCCTCGTCGCCTGCGGAAGGGGAATCGATCGGATCAAGCGATGATGCATCATCCAGCAACGACGCCGCGATTGGCGGATTGATCGGTTCGACCTCGATCGACTCCGATGATGAGGAAGACGATTTGCTGGCCCTGTTGGCCGCCGATCAAAACACGCTCGCCTAAAGCGTGCCTGAAATTGAGTCCATGGGACCGCCGTTTCGAATTCAATTTCGAAACGGCGGTTTTTTATTAGGTCGCGTCGGAAAACCGCCGCCTGCCAATCGAGAGCCGAATCGCGTTTGCCAAGGTTTCGGCGTCATACCGGTGGTAACGCCAGCCCGCTGAAGACTCACCCTCGTATTTACCTGCTCAGTACGGCGGTTCGAAACGATCATTCAGCTTCACCGCTCCCGCCAATTTGGCTAGGGCATCGAAGGTCTCATGGTCTTTCTCGATCGGGGCATCATCGGCCATTTGAATGAAGTAGTCATCACTTATCCCCATCGTCGACTTCAGTTCCGATGCGACATCCGGATCGAGATCCAGAAATGTATCCGCCATCTCGAAGTCGCGATCATCAATCAGACGTCCGGCCAGCAGGTCGATCAAAGAATAGTAGTGATTCAGATCGTCCTCTTCATCTTCGGGATGTTCAAGTATCGATTGAATCTCATCATCTTCAACGCCTTCTTGACGAGCATCTTCGGCGTATGCTTCTTCGATCAACAATTTCCAGCGGGCCATTTCGTCGAGGGCGAACGCAGCCTCCTCGGCTTCTTCGTCGCCGGGATCGATCCAGACTCGTTCGCTTCGCGATCGCATGTCCATGTTCAGCACATCCCGCTCGATCTCCAGTTGCTGAAATACGTGATGATAGACACTGAAGCATGCCGCCTTTTCAAGAGCACCCCATTCGTGGATGTCACCTTCACCCAGCAAAGCCAACTTCGAGACCTTCAGCAGTAGCATCAATTTCTCGCGCCAACCTAGGCCGTCGAACAACCGGACACCAAACGTCCAAACCAAGTCTTCCTCGGGGCGCTGAAAACAATCACGAAAAGAGTCCAGCATCAAGGCCAGCGATTTGCAATACAATTCTGCGTGGCGACCTGTCAGTTTTTGAGGTTGATAGGGATCATAGATCATCCAGCGATCTCCAGGTCGGGCGAAACGGCGAGCGGTGCCTTCAATTCTTTAGTGCGATCGCTTGTCGGTCAACTTCCGGACGCTGGAATCAACGAAAACACCGTCTTCGAACAGTCGTTTGACGTGAGCCACGGTTTCCACCGCGGAATACGATTGGAACGAAGCACTAACGCTGACGCTGCTTTTTTCGAAACTTGGCAACCCAAGCCCGGCGCCGACTCGTTCGTTGGATGTTTGCCGGAAATACCGGACGAGTAAGCTCGTCGAAGGCCCGCGACCGACCCTACAGTTCCAACGAAGACGAGTGGTCACGATTCTTCCAGAGATAGAGAATTCGCTGCTCGATCGGTGGGTGGATGCCATCGCTGTAGGCGGCCGACCGTGGCACACGGAACAGCGACTTTCCAGGGTTTTGCTCGATCATCATCACGAGTTCTTCCGCCTGCCGCGTTGATAAGCGTATCTCGCTCGGGTCATCTAAAACGCTTTCCCATTCCACCCGTTCAATCTGGTTGATCTCTCTCGCTTGCCGTTCGAGCGTCTCACGCAGTGCTTCCTCGTCATCTAAGTCGTCCGATTCCCAGACGTATCGAAAGAAACCTCTGATCGATAACCGGCTATTCTGCTGACGTTTCGCTTGGATCTCTCGCCCCACCGATTCGTAGAGGTCTGACTCATCCTCATAGCCAAACGGAACCGCAGATTCGATCGACGACGCGATCTCCTTCGGAGACAGGTCAGGTTGATCGAGATTGCGTCCGAGAACTTCGAGATAAACGAGCGTCCGAATTTCAGCATCGAGACCAATTTTCAAAAGCCCCGAGATCGAATACTCGACTCCGTTGACTTGCGCCCCAAAGTCGTCGCAAAGAAACTCGGTGGTCATCCCATACTTGTATCGGCGATGATTCATGATCATCCAAAACACCGAACAAATCGCTGAGAGAACGATGAATCCAAGTAGTCCGTCGAGCCGGATAACCTGGACCGCAAAAAGTCCGACGAAAGCCCCAAGGACCACTGTCAAAAACATCAGCCGGTCATCGACCAACCGAAACCGATAATAGTGCCCCAGTTCATGACCCATGACTGACTGAACTTCTTCGTCACGCAATTTGTGTAGGATCTGACGGTGCAGATAGATGCCGTTCAAACCGGTCAGAAACGAAGTCAACCGAACCGCACTTGCGTTCAGCGAGCGATCGTTGCTGACATAAACGGGTGGACCAACGGCGGGAAGATCGAGACGCTTGAGTGTTTCCTGATACAGAAACTTGAGTTTATGTTTGTCGAGATCACCGAAGCGAGTTGATTCCTTGATGTCTTCGATACGCTTCTTCTTTTGCCCCCAGAGCTGAGCCAACTCCATCGCCAAGGGTCCAATAATTACCAAGCAGGCGGTGACCGAAGCGATCGGCGAAAGCACGACGGCGTTCCAGTTGATTAGATATATCAGAACGAGTATTCCGACGAGGCGAATTGAAATCCAGATCCAGGCATTTTGATTGGCCCGACGCAGGATCATTAGCAATTCGTTTCGATCGGGAATCTGATGCATCATGTCTTCCGGCGGTAAGTGAGGCGATAGCGGCATCACGCCCGCACTTGATAATGTGAGTCGGCGCAAACGCTGAACGGCTCGTCCTTCGTCAACGTTTTAACATAGGATTAGCCACATGGCGTTGGCCACGGTTTCGGTGCAATAACCGGGACTAACGCCCGTCGGCTGATCGTCCGAATCCGAACGTTTGATCTCGACGGATCACCAGGCCTGATTTAGATAGCGACAAAACTTCAAAAGGCCGCGTCGACCAACATCGAAAGAAACCCACCGGTCGGCTTGCTACGGGTTTGATAAAACACGTGCCCCGGGCCGGTGTATCGATTGACCAACCCTTCCCCCGACATCAACGAGTCACTGATTTTGTCAGTCGCCTTGACCAGTTTGTATTCGATCGAATCCGAAAATGCGATCATAAAGCGATTGTCAACGAACAACGTTTCTTCCGCTTCTAAGTAGCGATGAACGACTGCCCCAAAGCTCTGGCAAAACACCTGACCGGTCCCGGTGGCGTGCATCAAGAACAGCCCCTTCTTACTCATCAATCCTTTCAGACCGCCGTATTTAATCTTCAACACCGTTGGCCCAATGTTGGCCAAATAAGATCCCCGCGTCATGTAGTAACCGGAATCTTCGCTAAGATCTAAGGTAACGATGTCACCATAGCTTTCTGGGGCGAGCACGACGGTTTGATCGTCCTCCTTGGCCCGGAACTCGGCGGTAAAGAAGTTCTCGCCACCGAGCAAATTTTTGACGCCGCCAAACCATGAATGGCGCCGCGGCTGGTTCGCATTGCTCGCGTCGGCATCCGCCTGATCCTGACGCCCCGCCCGCGCGACAATTCGAATTCCAGCCGTCATCGTCAGCATGCTATTGGGCTGTGCGACGACGAACTCATCCTTCTCTAGCGATAGCTGTAGCGTCGAAAACGTGGGCGCGTGGTTGACTTGAAATTCCATGCGTGGAATCCGTTCCCCGGATGGGAGAGATCTGAAAACGCAAACCGAGTGCTTTGCTTCAGCTCGATTATAGGATTAGCCGAATGGCGTTGGCCACGGTTCCAAACCACAACCGTTCCAAAACCTGTCGACGGGTCAGCGCTGCCGAAAGCCTCGGCGGCTTCCGCTACAGGTAGATTCGGTAGGGGATTAGCCGAATGGCGTTAGCCACGGTTTCTAAACCATAACCGCGCCGAAAGCCTCGGCGGTTTCCGAACGGAGCGCCGAACTAGAAATCGTTGTCAGCGGTTCCCGAGGCGTATTTATTCTGCATCAGGTAACCAACGAATGCGATCACGCCGAGAATCCCCAGGAAAATGAACAATGCCACCATCCGCGAGACGCCCAGGACTTCCGAGATCCCCGTGATGCAAATGTCATAGATCACAATCCGGATAAACCAGCTAACGATACTGCCAAGGCCGCCGCGACGGGCAAGAAGAGAAGGTTGAAAACGTAGCATCGGAAAGTAGTCCTCGCGAAAGTTGAAAACGGTACAGCGTCCGCGGTCGGCACATCACAACCGAGACGCGAAGGTTTCCATCGGGAACGCTGGTTTGAAAGCTGGTCGTCAATGCCGAACGAACACTCCGGCGACCACTCTCTAGCAGAGAAGGGGTGATCAATCGTCGCCAGACTTCCCGGCGCAACTGGACTTAGGTATAGCTCGTAGACAACGCGTCTGTCAAGTTTTTGAGGATCGCTTCGCACGACCGGTTGGGTTCTTCACTTTACTTTAGCGAGACCCTGCACAGAAACTTATCGGCGGTCATGTAAAGGAACTTTTGATCGCTATCGAAACTACAGTTGCTGACGCGACCTTCGGTTAGAATTCGCCCGAGCAGTTTTCCGGCGGGAGAGATCACATAGATTCCCCCCGGGCCACTGGCGAACAGCGTGCCGTCTTTCGCGACCGTCATCCCGTCGGGTAGCCCGGGAAATTCTTTCATCGCAGACTTGGCGTCATGCAAAACCTTGCCGGGACCGAGTTTGCCGTCGGAGATCGGGAAGGCTTTCCAAATCGGGTTTTGTGGATCGCTTTGGGCGATGTACAGCGTCGACTCATCGGGAGAGAGTCCGATTCCGTTCGGGCGAGTCATCTCTTGGGTGAGCAGTTGCAGTTGTCCGTCGCGGTCAAGCCTATAAACGCCGCAGAAATCGAGTTCACGTCGCGGGTCATCGGCGCGTTCTGGTAAACCGTAGGGCGGGTCGGTGAAATAAAGGTTCCCGGCTTGATCGAAGACTAGGTCGTTAGGGCTGTTCAATCGTTTGCCTTGATAGGCATCGACCAACGTTTGCTTACCGCCGCCTCGCGTAAGAACACTGACCCGGCGATCGCCGTGCTCACACATCGTGAGCCGTCCCTGGGAATCAAGGGTCAGGCCGTTGCTTCCCGGTTCCAGACCGTAATAACTGACGCCGGTGTAGCCGCTCGGCGACATGAATTCTTCAATGCCTTTGGCGGCTGACCAGCGAAAGATGGTGTTGCGTGGGATATCGGAAAACAGCAAGTGCCCTCCGGAATCATCGCTCACCCAAACGGGTCCTTCGGTCCAGGTAAACCCGCCGGCCAAGACTTCGATTTTAGTCCCGGCATCGACGTACTGCTCCATTTCCGGAGCCAAGATTTCGATTCGCCCGATGGTCGACGGGGTTTGGGCATTCGCCGAAAGAATCGATCCAACACAGGTGGCCGCGAGGCCCAGAAAACAGAGCAATTTACGCATGGAAGTCAGTCACGGGGAAAGGAGGCGTCAATTCGCGTCCTTTAGTGTATCCAAATCGTTTTCGGGTTTGCGGATTTGGGCACGCGGTTTTTCCGTGATCGTGCCGGGAACCAGCCAAGGCCCCGCCGACGTCTCTTCGATAACCCGCATCAACTCGGTATTGTCGATCGCTTCGACCTCCAATAGACGCTGCGTGATCGCTTCCAAGACTTCGCGTCGCTGGGCCAAGATATCACGTGTCTGCCCGAGAGCTTCTTCGACAATCCGGGCGACTTCCTTGTCGATCATCTTGGCGGTGTCTTCGCCATAGCTGGTCGAGTGGCCGTTGCCGCCACCGCCAGCCAGGAAAGCCGAACCGGTGCTGCGTCGATAGTTAATCCGACCGAGACGGCTCATCCCGTAATCCATCACCATGCTGCGCGCGATTTCGGTGCATCGCTCAAGGTCATTTTGGGCACCGGTACTGATGTCTTGCATCACCATTTCCTCGGCGAGCGTTCCGGCGAGCAAGACTTTCATTCGGCTTTCCAATTCCAACTTCGTCATCAAGTAACGTTCCGATTCGGGACGCTGCATGGTGTAACCCAAGGCTGCGAAGCCACGCGGAATGATGCTGACCTTGTGAACCGGGTCGGTGTTTGGCAGCGCAGCAGCGACGAGTGCGTGAGCGGCCTCGTGGTAGGCGACGCGAATCTTTTCGTCCTCGTTCATCACTCGGTTTTTCTTTTCCAACCCCGCAGTGACCCGGTCGACGGCTTCATCAAATTCGGTCGTACTAACCGCATTTTTGTTTGCGCGTGCCGCGAGCAAGGCGGCTTCGTTGACAAGGTTCGCCAAGTCGGCGCCGACGAACCCGCTGGTGATCGACGCGATGTGTCGCAAGTCGACTTCGTCGGCAAGTTTGACACTCTTCACGTGAACTTTCAGGATCGCCTCACGGCCCGCGACGTCCGGACGGTCGACTAAGACTTGACGGTCAAAGCGGCCGGGACGCAGTAGCGCGGGATCCAAGGTTTCCGGTCGGTTCGTCGCCGCGATCACAATCACGCCGTTGTTGGAATCAAAGCCATCCATTTCGACCAACAGGGCATTGAGCGTTTGTTCGCGTTCGTCATGCCCTCCCACGACGCTGCCGGATCGGCTTTTGCCGAGCGCGTCGAGTTCGTCGATAAAGATGATGCATGGCGCACGACTCGTCGCTTGTTGAAACATGTCCCGAACGCGGGCGGCACCGACGCCGACAAACATTTCAACGAAGTCGCTCCCAGATAGACTGAAAAACGGCACCCCGGCTTCACCGGCGATCGCTTTGGCGAGCAAGGTCTTACCGGTTCCGGGAGGTCCGACCAGCAAGACGCCCTTAGGAATCCGCCCACCGAGCGCTTGATATTTCTCGCTGTTTTTCAGGAAGTCGACGACTTCGCGGACCTCTTCGACCGCTTCGTCGATCCCCGCGGCGTCTTCGAATGTGATCGAAAGGTCTTCTTGTCCGTGCAACTTTCCGCGACTTCGCGAGAACGACATCGGTGAACCGACCCCGCCGATCCGCCGCAACATGATCGCACCAATCGCGATAATCGCGGCCAACATCAAGAGGTTGAACCAGTTGTCGGCAAGAAAAGTATTGGGGCGGGCATTGTCCCAGTTGACACCGGATTGGCTGACCAACTGATCCATCCGCGCGTCTTGAGTTTCGTTGCGATCGCGAATCGTCCAAAACGATTTTTGCAAAGGAACGTTTTCGCTGTCGTCGACTTCACCTGGGGCGCTCAGCGGTCGCCACATCACGGTCCCGGTGATTTTGTTTTCCCCGAGAAGTACCAACTGCAGATCCGAGAACTCCCATTTCTCGCTGGGATCGCTGGGCGAATCGACGACGACCTTGGGGACGCCCGCGTTCTCACCTTGATTTCCGCCGGTGTTTGCTTCGGCGTGTGCTTCGAGTAAACGCTCCAGAACCGGATAGGGCATCTGGATTTCGTTGTTGTTGAACATCGTCGCGCTCAACATCACGGCGACGACAACCGCAATAATCACTAGCCAAACGCCGCTGCCACGAGTTTCCCGCGAAGGACCGTCGCCGCGTGAATCCTTGCCTGTGGAGTTCTTGCCGCGCGACTCTTTGTCCTCGGGATCGCGGCTCGAACGCTTCTTTTCACTCATGGTTTCTTAAAAACTGGTGGAATGCGACAACCGCTTTTCGGTGAGCGGTCCAAATCAACGAGGGGAATCCGATTCAACGGGAGTGATCCGAAACGATTGATGTCGGTCGGAATCAAATGAGGTCTGTTCGGCAATCTTTGCAGGAAAGGAACGAATCGCCGGACGACAATAATGGATGTGAGACAAGCCTAGTCGACTGACTGTCCGATACGTCCCATTGTTCGACGTGTCAAGGAAGTAGACAACCCACGCACGATCCGTTGTGACGAAAGGTCGGGTCGTACCAGTGGCAGCCATGGTGCATGATAGGCCTGCGTTGAAGTTTTCCTTATCTGCCCAAACACGACAATGGATCTGAGTGAGAGCGTGACGAACTACCAACCGGCCGAAACCGATTCCGAAAACCGGCCGCAGAACCGGTCCGTCACGAACGTCGCCGTGCTAGGGACGACCGGAAGCATCGGGACGGCAACCGTCGACGTCTTACAAAATTTAAATCGGCTGGACCCCCAGTCTGGTTGGCGGCTGTGGGCGGCCTCGGGGCACCGAAACGTTGACGGCCTGCTAGAAATTGTCGAGACGCTTGCCGCAAGTCCCGATCACGGTTCTTCCCCGATCGATCGCGGCGTGACTCCCGGCTGTAATGACAGTCGCCGTATCCCCGAACGATTAGTTTTTTCCGACCGGCAAGCCGTTTCCGAACCGTCCGCACTCGATCGACTCGGTCGCGCCGGACTGGACAGATCGAACGTTCGTTTCGGCCCCGACGCCCTGGTCGACGTCGCGCGGGCAGACGAGGTCGACGTGTTGGTTGCTGCGATCGTCGGCCGCGCAGGCCTGGAAAGTACCGTGGCAGCGGTCGAGGCGGGAAAACGCGTTGCCTTGGCAAACAAGGAAACCCTGGTCGTCGCCGGGGACTTGGTCCAGAAAAAGCTCGCTCAGAACGGCGGGGCTTTGTTGCCGGTCGACAGTGAACATTCAGCGATCTTTCAGTGCATCGCTAGCTCGCACGCCAAACCGAGAAAACTGATTTTGACCGCCAGTGGGGGTCCGTTTCGCTCGGCTTCAAAGTCAGCCATGGCTGCCGCGACCCCCAAGGACGCGCTCGCCCATCCGACTTGGCAAATGGGTCCCAAAATTTCGATTGATTCGGCCACGATGATGAATAAAGCCTTGGAAATCATCGAAGCCCGGTGGCTGTTTGACGTTTCATCCGATCAGATCGAAGTCGTCATCCATCCCCAATCAATCATTCACTCGATGGTCGAATTTGTCGACGGATCGGTGCTCTCGCAAATGAGTCCGCCGGACATGCGGATGCCGATCCAATATGCGTTGACTTACCCGAGAAGGCTGCCCTGTCCGGCCCCGGAGCTTGATTTTCGTCAACCGAGTGAGTTAACGCTTGAGCCGGCCGATCTCGATCGTTTTCCGGCGTTGGCGTTGGGATTCGAAGTCGCCCGCTGCGGGGGGACCGCCGGAGCCGTCGTCAACGCGGCAAACGAAGTGGCGGTCGAATTGTTTTTGGATGAAAAAATCCGCTTCGACCAAATCGTCCCGACCGCACGAAAAGTGCTTGAATGTCACACGTTTGAGCCCAGTCCGACGTTGTCGCGGCTGCTGGAATTGGATCGCTGGGCTCGCCAAGAAACGCGTCTCTGTACCGGTAACGTAGACTGATTGGTCTACGCGTTTGAGGCAGAACCTGCAAAGATACCCCTCTTGCCTGATTTCCCGGCGACCGCTCCGCTTTACGCGAATCGAAACGGTTGGCTGTCGTTGGCGCCAGCCGTTTCGCTACCCGTGGCCGCTGCCAAGATTTGCTGGAATAATACGAACACCACCGGATCGTTCGTACCGAAACGCAACGGCGTGTTGACGCCGGCGGCCAGCGGCGGGTCGATGCTCGGATCAAGTCAACACAATTTGTTGACTCGACCGAAGCGTCACTGTCGGCTAACGGTCGACGCTCCGGTGCGATCTGCTGGGGGGCTCGATCGGCTGGGGCTGCGATCGACACCGCCGGCCCCCTCATTGAGACCATTCGGCTAGCGGTTCGCCGTCGTCGGCGGCGTGAACCCTCCATTCCTTTTTCGATTCAAAACAAGACAACGCAATGCTAACCGACCTGCTTCTCGTGTTTGCCGAAGCGGAACCCTCCATGCTGGAGGCAATTTGGGCTCAAACGCTGCTCTGGACCCGCGTCGTCGTCGGGATTGGTTTGGTCATCTTCGTCCACGAACTCGGACACTTCGTCGCCGCGAAGACGTTTGGGGTGAAGTGCGAGAAGTTTTACGTCGGCTTCGACCCACCATTGAAGATCGGCCCGATCAAGTTGCCGAGTGCTTTGGCAAAGTTTCGTTACGGGGAAACTGAGTATGGCATCGGCGTGATCCCACTCGGTGGCTACGTCAAAATGCTTGGCCAAGACGACGACCCGCGAAAGCTGAAACAGGAATCTGAGCGTGCCAAACAGCTTGAAGAATCCGACGAGGACCCCGTCGATGAAGACGCGGACGAACAAGAACTCGAGCGTAGCGAGGACTTTGATCCACGCAGTTTGCCGGCCAAACCGGTTTGGCAGCGGATGATCATCATGAGCGCCGGCGTATTTATGAACGTGATCACCGGCGTGATGTTCGCCGCCGCGGCGTTTTTCTATGGCGTTCCTTATACTCCGACGATTGTCGGAAGCGTCGCACCCGGCGGCCCGGCATGGCAAGCGGATTTACAACCCGGCGGGAAGGTTGTCTCGGTTGCCGGAGTTTCCGATGACCTGATGCGGTTTCGTGATATGCAAATGGAGGTCTTGCATTCGGGTCTGGAGGATAGCGAACAATCCCTGCCGGTGACGTTGAAATATGGCGACGAAAACCGTGAGATGAACTTGCCGATGATGTCGATCCCCGGCAAGGAAAACCATCGCCTGATTGGGGTCATCATGGCACATCGGCCGATGATCAATGAAAAGGAAATTGGTGTTCCGAAATCAGTTGCGGCAGAGGTGCTGAGCGAGAAAGACAAGGGTGCGACGATCGTCTCCTTCAACGGCACCGCGATCGATCATGAGGCCGACGTGCCGAGTTTGCCGTTGTTGGATTTTATGTACTCCAACCCTGACAAACCGATCGAATTGGTGCTCAAACGCACCGATGGCTCCGAACACACCGTGACACTGCCGGCACAGTACGGCCAGTGGGTCGGGATTCGAGTCAAACCGGGGCCGATCACGGCCCTGGTCGACGGTGGCCCCGCCGAAAAGGCCGGCATGCAGGTCGGCGATCAAATCGTTGCCGTCGAAGGTCTTGAGCAACTCAATATCGGCGCGCTGCTATTGCGGTTAAGCGAAGAAACCGATGTCAATCTCACCGTGAAGCGAGGCGACAGCGAACAAACCCTGACCATCACGCCTGACGATTCACTGCAAACGAGCGACCCGCTCGACTTGGTACGCCACGTTGCCGCAATGAACGCGTACGGGTTCGCCTTTGAAGTCTCGTCGGTCATCGCGTCCTTTGACCAATCGCTCAAGGTCGACGGCGATCTGCCTCAGCCCGGCGATGTGCTCAAAGAAATCGTCTTGGTTGCCGAAAACGATTTCCCCGCGGAGTTCAAGGAAGAACCTTACAGCACGTTGGTCAATGAACTGTCCAAGCCCTGGAAGTTCAGCAATCAATCGACCTCATGGAGTTTCTTCGAATCCATCCAGGCTTTGCCCGCGGGAACCAAGTTTCGCTTGCGTTGTGCTCGCGGTGAAAGCCAGAAGATTATCGAGTCGACGATTCAAGTCGCTGCCGATACCGAACAGGTTCGCTTCAGCCGAGGACTTGCACTCCAGCCATACAAATCGATTCGGATCGCCGATTCGTTCGGCGAAGCGGTCTCACTCGGGCTTCGTGAAAGCAAGCACCGCCTAGGTGATGTGCTCCGCTTCCTCAAAATGGCCTTTACCGGTCGAGTTTCGGCGAACATGGTCGGCGGCCCGATTCGGATTTTTCAAGCCGCCGGAATTGAGGCCGAACGTGGGATCCCAATTCAATTGTTGTTCCTGACAATGCTGAGCATGAACTTGGCGATCTTGAACTTCTTGCCCATTCCGGTGCTCGACGGAGGACACATGTTGTTCCTGTTGTACGAAGCGGTGCGAGGACGCCGGGTCGACGAAGAGATCGAGTTCAAATTGACGCTCGCCGGCGGCTTGATGCTGCTAACACTGATGGTGTTCGTATTCTTCAATGACATCGTGAATATCAGCATGTAGCATGCTCGGCCAATGTAAGCGGTAGCGGAAGCCGCCGAGGCTTTCGGCCGCATAACGCTCTGTATTAAGGATCAGCCGAATGGCGTTAGCCACGGTTCTGTTGAAGCCCCCGCGTCATCGGTTGTCGGCCGATCCGCCGAGCGAACAGCCACCAGGGCTTTCGTCCTTTCCACCGACCTGCGTTATCATCGGAAGCGATGTCAGACTATCCCGCATGGCAAATTGAAGGCTACGATCATCTGTGGATGCCTTATTGCCAAATGAAAACCGCGCCGCTGCCGCTTGCGGTACGATCGACCAGTGGCGTTCGACTGCACCTTGCCGACGGCCGCACGGTGATCGACAGTCTGGCATCCTGGTGGTCGGCCTGTCACGGGTACAACCACCCTGCCGTTGTGGATGCGATCGAGCAGCAGCTGTCGCTGATGCCACACGTCATGTTCGGCGGGATTAACCACGAACCGGCACTCCGGCTGGCCCGGCGTTTGGCGGCGATCCTGCCGGGGGATTTAAACCGCGTCTTTTTTGCCGACAGCGGATCTGTGGCGCTCGAAGTTGCGATGAAGATGGCGATCGGATTTTGGCGGAACCATGGCCAGCCCGGTCGCACCCGATTCTTGGCATTTCATCATGCCTATCACGGTGATACGACCGGCGCGATGTCATTGTGCGATCCCAACCGCAGCATGCACGCCAGCTTTGGCGATGGCCTGCTTAAACAACTGCACCTCGATTTACCGCGTGACGACGTCGCCCTCGCACAGCTAGATCAAACACTTGGTCACCACCGCGACGAACTTGCCGCCGTCGTGATTGAGCCACTTGTCCAAGGCGCCGGGGGGATGCGATTCCATTCCCCCAAGGTGCTGCGGGCGATCGCCGAGGCCTGTCGCCGGAACGATGTATTACTGATCGCCGATGAGTTAGCAACCGGTTTCGGCCGCACCGGGACAATGTTCGCCGTGCAAGGAACCGAAAACCAGAACCTCGATAAAAACAGTCCTGTGACATCAGGTTCCGCGGTTATTCCCGACATCATCTGTGTCGGCAAGGCGTTGACGGCAGGGATGTTGCCGATGGCGGCGACAATCGCCAGCGACCGAGTGTTCGACGCATTTTTCAGCGATGACCCTAGTGACGCTCTAATGCATGGCCCGACCTTTATGGCCAACCCGCTCGCCTGTGCGGCGGCCAATGCGTCGCTGGATCTTTTTGAAAACGAACCGCGGCTCGCGCAGGTCCGCGAGATCGAACGCCAACTCAGCGATCAACTGGGTGTGTGCCGCCAGATCGATCGGGTGGTCGACGTTCGAGTCAAAGGCGCGATCGGGGTGCTGCAAGTCGATCGCCTGGATCACGTCGATCGATTGCGACAAGCCTTTCTCGACCGCGGGATTTGGCTGCGTCCGTTCGGGGATTGCATCTACACCACGCCGTCGCTGGTCATCAGTCCCGACGACCTTAGCCAGATCACCACGGCGATGGTGGAAGTGACGCGACAATGGGCATCCTGGAATTGAATGTCCGCCGACCAATGTGACCGCTCGGTTTTTGTCGGTCCGGCAGACTTTTCGCCGTTGAAATTGTTGTGGCGGGGGGCTTTTCGGCAATAATGGCCGGCCTACGATGAACTCCCACACTTCCTTTCTGCATCGGTGAGACAGGTATGCATTTGTTTTTATCGGCGGCCCAACGATCCTTGGCGTCGCTGTCATCCGTTCGGCGGGCGTTGCCGCTAGCCGTGTTAGCGTTCAGCACCGTTTCTTCCGGGACGGTCCTAGCCGACGACGTCAACGCGCTTAGCGAAGCCGAACAGCGAAGCGGTTGGAAACTGTTGTTTGACGGTGAATCGACCGACGCATGGCGAAACTATCAAAAGGATTCGATCAGCGATGGATGGAAAGTCCAGGACGGCGCACTGGTACGATCGGAAAAAGGCGCCGGCGACATCATCACCAAAGAAGAATTCGACGCGTTCGAACTGCTCGTCGACTACAAAATCAGCCCCGGCGGGAACAGTGGTGTCATGTTCCATGTCACCGAAGACAACCCGCGTCCTTGGCACAGCGGCCCCGAAATTCAAGTCCAAGACAACATCGACGGACACGATCCTCAGAAAGCTGGTTGGTTGTACCAGCTCTATCAACCGCAAGTTCCTTCTTGGTCCACCGAAAAATCCCCCGTCGACGCGTCGCGCCCGGCCGGACAGTGGAACCAGATCTATGTACGGATCGCGCCACAGGGTTGCGAAGTCTGCTTGAATGGCGTTCGCTATTACACCTTCAAAATTGGCGGCAAGGACTGGAAGAATCGCGTTGCGGCAAGCAAGTTCGCAAAATTTGATGGCTTTGGCAAAGCTGGCAAAGGACACATCTGCTTGCAGGACCACGGCAACTTGGTTTCCTACCGAAACATCAAAGTGCGTCGCCTCGCCGAAGACGGTTCGGTGCCGCAACCGATTGACGGACAATTGGGACTCAAAGGCGAACTCGCGTTCCCGAACCTGAAATGGGATCAATGGGAACCGGTCGATGACAACGGTCGAATTCGTCCGCTTCGTATCTTGGAACTGACCCCGTCACGCGACGGCACGAACCGTCTGTTCGCCGCGTCGCAGTATGGTGCGATTTGGACTTTCGAAAATAAATCCGACGTGACCAAGAGCCACCTCGTGCTCGACAAACGTGGTAAGGTTGCCGACTGGCAAAGCCCCGGTGGGAACGAAGAAGGCATGCTGGGATTGGCCCTGCATCCCGAATTCAAAGACAACCAGAAGTTCTACGTTTACTACACACACCCCACCGAAACAAAGTCCATCGTCAGTGAATTCACGATGAAGTCGGACGATCCGAATGTCGCCGATCCGGCATCCGAACGAATCCTGTTGGAACTCGACCAGCCCTATAAAAACCACAACGGTGGCAGCATCGAATTCGGCCCCGACGGCTACCTATACATCGGCCTGGGCGACGGAGGCGATCGCAACGACCCGAAAGCAAACGGACAAGACCGTTCGACGCTGCTCGGTTCGATCCTTCGGATCGACGTCGATGACACCACCGATGGCAAGCCATACGGAATTCCAACCGACAACCCCTTTGTCGGTAACGATGGTTTGCATGCCGAAACGTATGCCTATGGAATGCGAAACCCATGGCGAATCGCATTCGATCGTCAAACCGGTGACCTGTGGGTCGCCGACGTCGGCCAAGAGCTTTGGGAAGAAGTCAACTTGGTCACCAAAGGCGGCAACTACGGTTGGAGCAATCGTGAAGGCACGAACCCGTTCGGAAATCGCGATACCGTCGCAGGCACCAGCGCCCCGATCGATCCGGTTTGGCAGTACGATCACCGCATCGGTCGATCGATCACTGGGGGACGCGTTTACAACAGCTCACGCGTCGGTGAATTGAGCGGAAAGTACTTATACGCCGATTATGTCACCGGGAAAATCTGGGCGTTGACCTACGATCACGATTCGGGAAAAGCAACCGCGAACGAAGAAGTCGTACCGGATAGCATCCCCGTGCTTGCGTTCGGCGAAGACGAAAGCGGCGAGGTCTACTACATGACCAACAGCCCGCGTGGCGAGTGCATTTATCGGTTCGCCAAATAGGTTGCCGTAGGCCATCGGTAAGGTGGCACATACGTGTAAAAAAAGCCGGCGCGAAACACGCCGGAGTTTTTTCTACAAATTGATCTAGATTTTCTAAAGCCCAGTTCGCTAATGTCCCTATCAACCGTTAGGGGCACTGGCGGCACTGGGCAATTGCAGCCGGACGTCTCGTTATTTTCCTTTTTTTTGCGACTAGGTTTGCCATAAAAAATACTTAGACAATCGCGATATTTGTTTCGATCTGGGGCAGTAATGATCAAAGCAAGTCAGGAGACGGGTGCTACGCTCGGCATTCGTCCATTCGCTGTGGTACTTCAAAACGACCGTTTTAACATCGCTTCGCTTCCCGATGCGCTTCCTTTTGAATGTAAGGAAGTTGATTCGTGGGAGCAGGTTTTCCGCCGACTCAGTTCGTTTCGGCCGGGATGTTTGCTGGTCGACTTTGACCACGAACGCGAAGAGATGTTGAATCAAGTTCGCTATTTTGCGGATCACGGAATTCGATTCTCGATGGTAGGCGTTTCCGCCGATCAATCGAAGAAAACGTTGCAAATGGCCTTTCGTTGTGGCTTCACCGATCTGGTCAATCGACCGATCGAACGTCGCCAGTTGATCGAATCGGTCGAAGAAGCGTTTCGCTCCGATGGCAGGGGCGTGGATTCACTCTGTGAGATTCGCAGTTGCTTCGGCAAGCTTACGCCGAAAGAAAGAGAGATGTTGCCGGCGCTGCTAAAAGGCGTGCCTTCACGCAAGCTGGCCAGTCTTCATCATGTGACTTATCAAACCATCGATCGCCATCGCAAGCATGTGATCGAAAAAATGAAAGTCGACAACATGACCGAGCTGGCGATGAAACTATACCGGCAATACTAACGGCGTGATGACTATTGACGCGGACACGGCGCCGCTTGCCGGAGCCTCGGATCACACTTGCGGTTGATAGAAACCGCAAGATGCCCTTCGCTACCCGGATTTCAACAAGAAGCGCTACGCCTGTCATCAAGCGTCAAAGATCACGATCAAGTCGGCTGCTTCGTGCGACGTTAGACCTAACGTCACGACGCCGTCTTGGCAACGAACGGAATCAGGCAACTGGTCCAGCGAACGTTCGATGCCGGCTTCGTCGGCATGAAAGGCGGCTTGAGGAGACGTCGCAAACTGCAGTTTGACCTTCGCGTTCTTGGGACGCGATTGAACCAGCGTCATCCGGCAGGCGAGTCGACCATCTTGGCGACGGGCCGTTCGCATGTTTGTAACCTGAACGTCGGGAGATCCGGTGTGAACTAACCATGCCTGGTCAGTCTTCTTGTTGCCCGATGCGGCCAACGGAATCATGACCGGTGGGGCGATCAATCCACGTGCCGCAGCGATCGGTTGCGGACAATCGAAACCGTACGCCAAGCGAAACGTCAAGCGTTCTTCGCGGCTTCCCGCGAGGCCGATGACGGTGTCCAAGAAACGGTCGCCGACTTTGCGATGCAGCGGCAGTCCGTAGCCGCACACCAAGGTTTGCTTCTCGGCTTCGTCGATCAAGATTCCCAGTGGCGAAACGATCCGGCGGGAATTCGTGGTATGGATTTTGTCACGCACCAAAGCTCGCATGATCGAAGCTTCTCCGGCGACTGCGGTTCGCACGCTAAAACATCGCTTGAAGAATCCCTCCGCGTCTTCCGGCGGTAGCTTCGACGTCAATGTCCCTTCGAGTTCCAAGAAGCGACTCCCACGTTGCAACTTGTATCGAATCTCGAACGCCGCGATCGGCTTACCATCGTTTCGGCACAGGTCCCCACACGAGACGATGACGCCTTCGGCCGGATTCGACACCTCGGTTTTCAGTTCACGACAAATCATTTTGCCGCCGTCGGAATCCCCGGCCAGTGAATCACCGGCATTTAGTCGCATCGACATTCGATTGCCACGCGACGCGCTATAAACACCAGACACGCCGCCGCTATCTTCACTCAGCGTGACGGCCATGAATTCGTTGCGCAAGATCCCCGGCTCGGCGATTCCCTTTGATGTCCCTGTGATGCGTTTAAGCAGGCCACCACGTTTGATCGGTTTGCCGCCGTGCAGCCGAGTGAAACCGAGCGACGGCACGTCAACGGTTGCGACGCAGGGGTTCCCACTGGGCGACGACTTTGGATCGGCAGAAACGCCATAAACGAAGTCGGCATCATCCGGGGCCCCGTCCAACCTCACCTGGACCCGGGCGGCATTGCCGTGGGGATTAAAGCAAGCGACGTCTTTTGTCAGCGTATTTGGTTGATCTCCGGCGGCCGATTCACCGATCGCCGCGGCGATCGCGGTTTGCGCCGCGACGTGCGATTCACCCTCGGCAAGTGATGGCTTGATTAAATGGGCGACCGACCGCATCACCTGTCGCGACTCCTCGCCGATCGTCGCGGCGAAATGATCGGCCATTGCCGCCAGACGATCGTTCGGTGCGTCAGACGAAACGAGATCGGCGGTGATCGAATCGGCGGCTTCGGGGGAGACGGCGGCAAGGTGACCTGAATGGTAGGGCCGCTCCCCATCGGTGAAGTAGCGATCGATGGTCCAAAAACGGCCAAGTGCGAGACTCCAGGAAGCCGCTCGAACCAAGTCCCGGTGACTGTCGCAGACTCGGTCGGGCCAATGGACCAGCAACCCCGTCGCGACTTCACCGCCGTCGATCGCTTCCCCCAGATGGGCGCCGATCGAAAGGTAGGCCGCATCGCTGGAGGCATCGACCGGCTTGGCCGTCAGTGCTTCGATTTCAATGTTGCCGCTTTGAATCAGCAGTTTGGATTCCTCGCCCGATCCCGTGCCTCCGGTAAAGTCCATTGGAATTACGCCGCGATAACCGAGCGCGGCGAGCGACGGAACCAGATCGACCGGAGTGCTGCCGCTTAGCCGTGCGTACGCGGTCGGTGTTTGATTGGTCGCGGCACGGGCCAGTTCGGTGCCTTCTCGAAACGCCTCGATCGCTTCGGACATCGTCATCGCGTCCAAACAGTTTGATCGCACCGCGACACCCGTCGAGTCGCTGCCGATCGAATCATCACCGTGGGTGGTCCCGGATGCCGGCCCGCCCCCGGCCCAACCAATGGTCGGCGATGCGATCGCTTCGACAAAGGTTTGAAAGATAGTTGAGTCAGAATCGGATCGATTTTCCGCTACGATGGCCGCGGCGACGTTGCCGTCGATCAAGACATTGCGTGGTGTTCCCAGCACGCCGTCGGCCTCGTTGTCCTCTGTCGATTCGGATCGCAGCCGTTCGATCCAACCGGCTCCGATCGCATCACGGAGGACGGCTGGGGTTAACAGCGTGAGGTCCACCAAGTGGGGGTCGCTAGAGAAATAGTGATCGCGTTCCTCGCTGAGCGAATCATAGACGTCGTGCAGTGCCTCGGCGGCCGCATCGGCGTCGGATCGACAGAATGCTTTGGCGGCTTCGACAATCCGAGCTTGCAGGTGCAATTCGTCGAGGTTGCTGGTGTACCGCAATCGCCGCGTCATGATTTGAATTTGCAGCGACAGATAACCGGCGGCATAAAAATCGTCGACGGCAATGCTACGCGATTTGTGGCGAAGCGGCTGAAGGTTGACGGGCTCATCGCCGGCGACGAGTTCATCGATCGAAATTGCTTCCAGCATTTCTTGGCGACTGCCACCGGTGATCCATCGGCAACCAGGATTGACGTCACACTTGCGACGATAATCGGCAGGAACCATCGCAAGCGAAGGATCGGGAACGACGATCAACCGCGGGCCGTCAGGCGCCGGCGCCGCGTCGGCCCGATACCAAGTCGGCAATTGCTCGGTGCGGGCGAGCAACAACGGGTGCCACAGAACGGTCCAGCCGGCCAACAAACTGCGGGCGTCCGAGTCAGATCCGCCGGTTGGGAAATCGTCCAACGTTGCCGACGGCAGCAAAACGGAACACTCGTCAAATAGATCCATCGATGACCTTGCAGGTTGATGTTGAGTCGCTGGGTGGGTCTTCAAGCAGTTCAGGCTTCCGCCGAATGCGGTCGAGCTTCCGTCGAACGCAGCCGAGGGGGAAGACGTTAAGGCATCTTAAACGGCAATTAATTTGACGTTAGGCCTCAAATCCGGATAGACTACGTGGGTGAAACGGATGGGCAACCCCGCGCAAGACGCGCGGGCTGACATACGAGATCATTCCTTGTCTTTTTCGTCTTATTCCCTTCGCCTTTTTGTCAGGTTGCCATTGTCAAGTGCGTTGCCGGTCGCGTTGCCGGCTTCGGAATTGGACGGCTTTGGCAACGACGATTGTTCGGCACCATTGATCGAACCGACCGATTTTGACCCTGTGTTACTGAGATTTGCACCAATCAGCACATCCGGACCAGTTTTCACCCGGGAATTCACTGCCTCGGCACAGCTTATCGTGGAGTCGAGTGGAAAACGTGAGTAACCTGCGTTGTACGTATGAGAAAGCTGTACGTACGAGAAACTTGTACGCTGCTAAAAATTTGTAAGTTGCGAATATCTCTCCAGAGCTCCGATCGTGAAGCGTCCAGGCCAACGAGCATGGCCTTGCAGCGGGAAACGACGAGGCCAGCAGGGGATTCGCGATTGCGTTTTTTACGGAGCGACCGACCCGACGGCTTAGAAATCTGCCACAATTCCATGCGGCGGCGGCCAAGGGTTTTGCTTTTCGATCGTTATAGTCAGTGGCGGCCGGCTCAATGCGGCACGCGTTTGCTCAACGATCAAGAACCGCACATGTTCCCGCGGGGCGTCTGATCCAGGCGAACCGGGGGGCGTCACTAGTCGACGAATTTCGTCACCACTTTTCCTTGCATTCAGCACTATGGCAAAAAGTTCATCGGTTTGGGGAATCGAAATTGGCCAATCGGCTCTCAAAGCATTGCGCTGCTCGCTGGTAGACGGTGAAGTGGTTGCCGATGCGTTTGACCTGATCGAATACCCCAAAATCCTCAGTCAGCCCGAAGCGGATCCGGAAGAGCTGATTGCCGACGCGCTCAATCAGTTGATCGAGCGTAACGACGGCATGCGAGAGAAGATTTGCATGAGCGTGCCCGGGCAAAGCGGTTTGTCCAAGTTTTTCAAACCGCCGCCGGTCGAAGTCAAGAAGATTTCTGACCTGGTACGCTACGAAGCCCGGCAACAAATCCCGTTCGACTTGTCCGAAGTCGTCTGGGATTACCAGATGATGCCCGGCAGCATGGTCGAAGACGGATACGCGTTGGACTGCGAAGTCGGCCTGTTTGCGATGAAGCAGCAGCAGGCGAAGCGTCAGATGCAGCCTTTCAACGATGCGAATCTGGAAGTCGATGTTGTCCAGTTGTCGCCGATCGCGCTCTACAACATGGTCGCGTACGACCGAATGAATGAGCGACTCGAGGGCGAGGTTTTCAACGCCGACGATCCGCCGCAATCAAGTGTGTTGTTGTCGATCGGGACAGATAGCTCTGATTTAATCGTCACCAACGGGTTCCGAATTTGGCAGCGCAGTATGCCGATCGGCGGTAACCACTTCACCCGCCAATTGACCAAAGACCTGAAGATGACCTTCGCCAAGGCGGAGCACATCAAACGGAACGCACGTGAAGCGGTCGACCCCAAGCTGATCTTCCAGACGATGCGTCCGGTGTTCAATGACTTGGTTACCGAAGTCCAACGCTCGATCGGGTTCTTCCGCAGTATCGATCGCAAAGCCGAAATCGGCGAGTTGCTGGTAACCGGAAACACGGTGAAGATGCCCGGCTTGGCAGCCTATCTGGGCAAGAACCTTGGCTTCGAAGTCCACGTGCTCGACCGCTTCAATCGACTCAGCGGCGAAGATGTGCTTTCGATGCCGGCGTTCCGCGATAACGCGACCACGTTCTCGGTATGCTACGGACTGTGTCTGCAAGGATTGGGACTGTCGCAAGTCCACGCCAGTTTGGTGCCCCAGGAAATCATCACCGAGCGGATGATCCGGGCCAAGAAACCGTGGACCGTCGCGGCACTGGCTTGCTTGCTGTTTGGAATGTCGACCAACTTTTACTTTACCCAGCACAGCTGGCAGACCAGCCACGACGACATCTGGAAATCGTCCAGCCAAGCGGTCGCCAACATGGCCAGCTACGCCGATGACCATCGTGATCAGGACTCCAAGCTGGACAAAACGCTGACGTACCTAAACGCCGTCGGAAAAGAAATCGCCGGTGACGCAGAAAAACGCGTTCTGTGGATGGAACTGCTGCGTGGCGTGAATCAAATGATTCCGCGTGCAAAATACGAAGACGGCCAGTTGCCTTCGCCGAAAGAACTGCCCTACGAAGAACGAATCGATTTCCACATCACGTCATTCGAAACGAAGTATTACGACGAAGCCGCGCTGACCGCATGGTTCGAAAAACGAGAAGAACGCTTTGAGAAAGAGGACAAAGACTGGCGAGCGGCCATGAAAGTCCCCAAGACCGAAGAGGAAATTGCGGCCGGTGGCACGATCGAACCGCCGGTCGGACCGGCTTGGGTGATCGAACTGCAAGGCTATCACTATTTCAACGATGACACCAAAGTCGGTTTGGATGGCAACAACCACACCCGGCGGTACCTGACCACGGCGTTCCGAGATCCAAGCAAGTTGCCACAGGATGTCGCCAATCGAATCATTCGGTTGCCCAACCCCAACGATCCAAACGACATCAAGACGTACACGCCGGCAGAACTGGGCATCAGTCACCCGCTGGTTCTGAACATCGAGACGCCGTACGAAACGAAAATCCCGAACCCGGATTACGAACCCCCGATGGCGGGAACCACCGGCGCCGCGGCCGCGACCAATCCAGCGGCAGGCCAAGAACAGGATCCCGATGCGGAGCCACAGTTCTTTACGCCCCGCCGTTTGGACTTCGTCTTCCAGTTCGTTTGGACGCCAAAAACCTACAGCGAACGCGTCGAAGAAAAGGCACTCAAAGAAGCCGAAGCTGCCGAGTTGGCCGCGGCCAATGGCGAGGCCGTCGATCCCGCCACCACGGCAACGGATCCGACCGCAGGAAGTCCAGCCGCCGCAGATCCTAGCGGAACCGATCCGACTGGCGGTCAACCTGCTGGCACCGACCCGGCCGGAACGAACGCAGATGAACCCGGCACTGCGCCAGACGGCACTGCACCAAACGGCGCGGCCCCAGATGAAACGGCTCCAACCGCGGTTGATCCGGCTGCCGGCCAGCCCGTGACCGACGCAACCACCGGAGACGGACCGGTTGCCTCAACCCCCTAAGTCATTTGACCTCGACTCTTCCCGCTCTCGTCACCACGTTCGACTCGCGTCACACTTTTCAACCCAACTGATCGAATCATGGACCAAGTCAAAGAAGCCCTTGCCGTCGCGATGAAGTACGGCTTCTGGATCGGCAGTGCCGTTGTTTTGCTCGGCGGTGTGTCGGTTTGGTATCTCTCGACCAGCACACTCGATCAGGAGATCTCCAAACAGATCTCCAGTATCAACTCGGACTTCCAAAAGGTCACCAGCTACAGCGGCGAGATGCCATCCCAACCCAACGATCTGTCGCATCAATTGATGGAAGGCATGATCGAAGAGCGGAAGGGCGAGGTCATGCAAGCTTGGCAAAATGTCTTCGATGCACAGCGAGACATTCTGACTTGGCCCCCCGTGATGCAAAAAGAATTTCTGGACGAGTTTCAGTATGCCCGCGACGAAGAAACCGGCGAAGTCGATGAGTCGAAGTTGAAGTTGCCGTTCGAGCAATATGAAGAATTCGGCAACGAAGAACATGAGAACGTCAACCCTGAACTTCTGCGTCGTTACGAACGCTACATCGGTGAAGTGTTGCCCGAGATTGCCGCGATCGCAAAGGCCCAGTGGAAGGCGGACTTCAACAAGCGTCCGACCGGAGGGATGGGCGGCATGGGTGGTGATATGGGCTATGACGACATGATGGGCGGCATGGGCATGTCGATGGGAGCCGGTGGGCCACGCGTGAAAGTGAATATCTCTGGATCCACCGACGAACCCGTGGTGAAGTGGAGCATCGGAAGTCAGGAATCCATCCTAAAGGACATGTTTCCTTGGCGCGGTACCAAAGATAATCCGTCAGAGTTGGACGTTTATTATTCCCAGGAAAACCTTTGGATCCTCAAGCAGATGTTGCAAATCATCGCGAACGTCAATGGCGATGCGAAGCAAGCGTTCGAGGCAAAGATTCGTGAGATCAAGGCGATGGGGATCGGAAAGTCGGTCACCTTTGACGAAGGCACCATCTCCGATCCCGGCTCCCGTGCGATGAACATGGGAATGGGGATGGGCATGGACATGGGTTACGATGACATGGGCATGGGCGGTGATTACGACTCGATGGACCCGGGTAGCTCGATGGGACTTGGTAGCACCGTCGAAGCGACCGACCCCGGCGACGGTCGATACGTTAACACGGCATTCGAGCCAATCGATGCGGCCACGTTACGCAGCGCATTTTTGAGCAACGATCCCTCACAAGTCGCCATCGCAGTCGCGAAACGTGTTCCCGTGATGATGAAGTTGCAGATGGAACAGCAAAGTATTCCTGAATTGCTCGCCGCTTGTGGCAACGCGCCACTGATGGTCGACGTTCACCAAGTTCGCGTCATGCCCAAAGGCGCGTCCAGCGCCGCCGGTGGAATGGGCGGTATGGGCGGTGACATGGGCTATGACGACATGATGGGCGGAATGGAAATGGGAATGGGCATGGACATGGGAATGGGCGGCGGTGGTGGCGGTGGCATGGCAGGCGGCATCAACGCCGGCAAGGATGAAGAATTTGCGACCGATCTGGACGTCGAAATCTATGGCCTGATCTATTTCTGGAACCCACCGAGCACCGAAGCGTTGGGCGTCGAAAAAGTCCAAGACCAGGAAGAAGTGACGATCGATGCTTCTGCCGAAGTCATCGACGCGCTCCCCAATCCAAATGATTCTCCCGCCGAAGTGACCACACCGCCGGCAGGCTCGGGAACACCGGCAGGCACCCAACCTGGTCAGCCCGCAGCCACGCCTGAAAATGGCACGACTCCGGCGGCCCCAGCCGCGCCCGCGGGGAACACCCCTCCGACAGCAAACCCTGGGGACGCAACGCCACCGGCGGACGGTGGCACCACCGCTCCGGCCTCGCCAACGAACCCGGCCGCGGCTCAGCCCTAGCGGTTTCTTGCCCTCGGCGTTTTCGCCGGCTTTTCGATTCTTCTCCAATACACGTTTAAACTGTCGCACTCCCACGCGAGACAAGTTATGGATTCCGACAAACTAAAAGACTTTGCGCTTTACAACTTTGAAAAGTTGATCGTGCTGATCGTGGTCGCGATGTCCGGATTTTTGGTCTGGGTGGGCTACGGAAAAGAAGATATCCGGAAAACTCGCGATCCGGAAAACCTGACGACCCGCGCCAATCAAGTCCGTAACGAAGTCGACAATGATCACACCGAGCAAGTGCTCGATGGTCGCCGACCCGAGTTCGATATCGCTGAAGCCCAAAGCAAGTTTCTCAATGCCATCCCGGCATCGATGTACACGCCCGAACTCTGGGAACCTAGCAAAGTCGCCGCGAACAAAGTGCGACGGCAAGACCCCGAGCTGGGAAAACCTGAGGGCATCCGAGTTCAAGGCGTAATCGCATCAATGGCGTTTCGCTCGAAAGACGGCTTGTATGCACTGTCCGAGTTGGAACCAGCCGATCCGGTCGAAGTCGTCGAGCAAAAACCCAGATCACGACGCAGTCGCCGCCGCAACAATGGCATGGCCGACATGTACGGCATGGAAGACCAAGGCGGCATGGACATGGGTTACGAGATGGAAATGATGATGGAAATGGGCGGCGGTCCTTCGGGGATTGGAGCCGGTGCAGCGGCAAGCGGCCCGATTCGCAAACTTTCCCCTGACAAGAACCTAGGGACCAAAGCCGAAGCAACCCGGTCACTCGGTAGCGGCGAGGAACAACCGCCTGTTCCTGGCATCGGCCTGTTCATCGCCGGGTCGGCCGCGATTCCACACGCAGACCTGATCAAGTCGTATCAAGAGGCGCTTTCGTATTCGGCTGGCTACAACCCACGCACACGTGACTTGCCGCGATACCTGGCCTATCAGGTTCAACGTGCCGACGTCACCAACAAGTCCGTTGACGCGTTGACCGAAGAGGATTGGATCCTTCGTGACACCAACGAAAAAACGATCGTAAACGCCGCCAACTATTGGTCTGGATTCGCCCCCGAGGTCATCCCACGTGATTACTGGATTCCGGGTGTCACGATGTGGGTCCCACCGGTTTTGCTTGATCCCTACACCGATATTGCGACGCACCCGCTGATTCCGTTGAAGACCCAACGCGAATTGATGCAGGAAGAAATGGACCGTGAAGCCCAGAAGGCGAAAAACAGTGGTCCGGTCGACATGAGCAAGTTCCAAGTCGATATCGCCGGAGGTGCGACGCACAACATGGCCGGCGGTTACGGCGGCATGGACGACATGGGCTATGGCATGGACATGGGGATGGACATGGGCATGGGTGACGACATGGGGTACGGCGGCTACGGCGGAGGCTCCCGCGGTATGGAAGGTCAACCGGCCGAGGAGAATCCAGTCGATTACAAATTGCTACGCTTCTACGACTTCGCTTACCTGCGGGGCGCGAAACGAGATCCAAACATTCCGCGGCCCGGAAAAACCTATGTTTACCGCGTTCGCTTTGGGGTCAACGATCCCAACTTCCCTCAGAAACCTGAACTGCAACCGAAAGGCAAAACGCTCGCCCCCGACGCGTACCAACGCGTCGTATCGCTCGCCGCGGCTGCGGAACAGAACCAAAAACGCGAATTCACTCGCTGGAGCGATTGGAGCGACATTAGTGAACCCGTTTCGCTGCCCGCGAAATTTGATCGTTCCTATGTCGGACCGGTAAAATCTGAGAAGTCCAAGTATCTCAGGCTGGGCACCAGGATGATCGTTGCCGAGGGCGAATCGCCCACCGCCGACGTCGTCGCCAGCAGCTTTGATATTCGCCTGGGAACGTTCGTTCCGACAACGATGAAGGCGACCGAAGGAACCGTGCTTAGCAAGAAGGTCGAATCGGCCGATGTCGTCGACCCAATCACGTTAGAGGTCAAGAAGACCGGCGAGGCGATTATCGAATCGGCAACAACCATCGTCGACATCGAAGGCGGTGTTCCCCTCCCGGTCGCCGGCAAGGAAAACGAAGATCTGACCTCCCCCGGCATGATCTTGATGATCGACAGTAATGGCAAGTTGCAGGTAAGAGATTCGGTCGAAGAACAACGGATCTATCGCATCAAGTCGTTTGCAGAAGAGCGAGGTCTGTAACACGCCTAGTTCAACCGAACGCAGAAAGTTACGCTGGCCAGTGGTTCCGCAACCCTGGCCAGCGTTTTTTTATGCGCGAAGCAATCGTTGTCATAGTGACAATATTGAAGTTATGTTTGTCGATTTACTCAACATGCCACCAAGAGAGTCGCCCTCTGCTCGGCAAACGTAGCGATTGATTTGTGATTTGACATACTTGGAGTTTTTGGGTGATGACTGATTTTGTTCGCGGCCTTTTTCCTCGTACGCGCTTGCGGCGTCTTCGTCGATTCGATTGGTCTCGCCGTTTAGTCGCCGAATCGATGTTGTCGATCGACGATTTGATTTGGCCAATCTTTGTCCATCCGGGATCAGGAACTCAGCCGATCGATTCTCTTCCCGGTGTCGATCGTTTGGGAACGGATCGCGTCGTTGATGCGGCAAAGCGGGCGGTGGATTTGGGAATTCCGGCAATCGCGGTGTTTCCGGCCACGCCCCCCGAACTCAAAACCGCAGACGCCGCCGAAGCGATCAATCCCAACAACTTAGTTTGCCAAACCGTTCGAGCGATTAAACAGGCGGTCGGTGATTCGTTGGGGGTAATCTGCGATGTCGCACTCGATCCGTACTCGATTCACGGACATGACGGAATCGTTCGTGACGGTGACGTGGTCAACGACGAAACGGTCGACATGCTACGAAAGCAAACGATCATTCAAGCCGATGCAGGATGCGACGTCATCGCCCCGAGTGACATGATGGACGGCAGAATCGGCGCGATCCGCGATGCCCTTGAATCCGCCGGACACAACAACGTTCAAGTCATGTCGTATGCCGCCAAGTATGCGAGCGCCTTCTATGGCCCGTTTCGCGATGCCGTCGGTTCGAAAGGTAACTTGGGTGGTGCAAGCAAGAAGACGTACCAACAATCACCGGCCCAAGGCGACGAAGCCCTGCAAGAAGTCGCGCTCGACTTGGCCGAAGGCGCCGACACGGTGATGGTCAAACCGGGCATGCCCTACTTGGATATCGTCAGCCGAGTCAAAGCGACATTTAACGTCCCAACGTTTGTCTATCAGGTTAGCGGTGAATACGCGATGCTCTCGGCCGCCGGACAACTCGGCTGGCTTGATCGCAAGCAAGTCGCGTTAGAAAGTTTGCTGGGTTTTAAGCGTGCCGGGGCCGATGGAATCTTGACCTACTTCGCTCCCGAAGCTGCCGAATGGTTATCCGAATGAACCCAAACACCTTCCCTTCGCCGGCTACCGCCGAACTGCTTGCCGCAGTCAAATTCGCCGCGGAAAAACACGCCGATCAGCGTCGCAAAAATCAAGCGGGAACGCCCTACATCAATCATCCGATCGAAGTCGCAGAACATCTTGCCCAAGTCGGTAACGTAACCGACACGTCAATCTTGGTCGCGGCGATTTTGCATGACACGGTCGAGGATACCGATACCAGCGAAGCCGAGCTTTGTGAACGATTTGGCGATGAAGTGACAGGTTTCGTGATGGAGTGCACCGACGACAAATCGCTTCCAAAAGCGGAGCGGAAACGATTGCAAGTCGTGCACGCTCCCAACATGACTGCCGGAGCCAAACAAATTAAGCTGGCCGATAAAGCCTGCAACTTGCGTTCGTTGCTTATCGACCCTCCGTTGGCCTGGTCAACCGAACGGCAAGCCGAATACTTTCGCTGGGGTCAAGACGTCGTCGCCGGACTGCGAGGCGTGAATGCAGACCTCGATGCCGACTTTGAAATCATCATCGAAGCAGGCCAAAAAAAGTTTGGCGGGTCGTGAACCGAAAGCCTCGGCGGCGTCCGCTACCACCAACATCTGCATGGCGTTAGCCACGGTGAAGCCTCAGCGGCATCCGCCAGAGTGCCCGATACGGGCAGGCTTGAAAACAAAAGATTGACGGGGCGTAGGTCATTCAGTACTCTGAATGGTGTCGTCGACGGCATTAACTGTCGCTGGCGACTCCCGCCTGCCCCCTTGCTGGGCTACCTTCACGAGCGAGTCTAGAAATGACGTCGCTAATTGTGTCGGACTGGCGCTGGTCATCCAAGAACGTTCTGCGTTTGTTCAGATGCCGGCGACCTGATTGACTAAGGCTGTCAATGCGCAGGTTATACCGTCTGATCAGACACGGAACCGAGATGTTTGCGAACCCCGGTATCCAACGTGAAGACAATGTATCCCGCCGTCAGTGTTGTGGTTGCGCGCGCCCTGCCGCTGGCATCGCGATGTAAACAAGCAATCCCGCCCCTATTTTCTTGCTTGATCAACCCGCTCGTGTTGGCGACCCTGATCGGGCTGGTCTGTCACAACGCCGCGAACCTACCATCCGCCGGCGCGAACGAATCGACTCCCGATTCATCGACCGCAAAGGTCAGTTACGACAAACAGATCGAACCGATCCTTCGAAAGAACTGTTTCGGTTGCCATCAGGGCGCGAAGCAACTCGGCGATTACCGAATGACCGATTTCGAAAGCTTGCTCGCGGGCGGCGAATCCGAGCAAGCGGCAATCGTTCCCGGTAAGCCCGATAAAAGCTATCTCATCGAATTGGTAACGTCACACGACGGCGTCGCGGAAATGCCCAAGGCCCCTGCGAAGCCACTGCACGAAACCGAAGTCCAACTCATCGGTCGTTGGATCAAACAAGGTGCGATCGACGATCGCACCGATCATGGTCAACGTTTCGACAAAGACCACCTTCCGACTTATCAGGCGCAGCCATCGTTGACTTCGATCGACGTTTCCCCCGATGGAAAATTGATCGCCATCGGCGGCTATCACGAAACCTTTTTGCTTGACGCCGCCGATGGGACACTGCGTACTCGACTGGTCGGAATGAGTCCACGCATGAACTCCGTCAGTTTCTCGCAAGATGGAAGCCGATTGGCAGCCGTCGGCGGATCGCCTGGAGAACAAGGAGAAGTCCAAATTTGGGACACGAAGACTCATGAACTGTTACTGTCGAAAACGGTGACCTACGATGCGTTGTGTGGTGCCGCTTGGTCGCCGGACGGAACCAAGTTGGCCTTTGGTGCGGCCGACAACGTCGTCCGGGCGATCGACACTACGTCGGGCGAACAAGTATTGTTTCAAGGAGCCCACGAAGATTGGATTCGAGACTTGGCATTTTCACCCGATGGCAGTCATCTCGTTTCTGTCGCCCGTGACATGTCTTGCAAACTGACCGAAGTAGCAACGGAACGCTTTGTCGACAACGTGACTTCGATTACCCCCGGTGCTCTTTCCGGTGGACTAAACAGCATCGCGATGCACCCGAAGCGCAATGAGATCGTCGTCGGTGGTGCCGATGGAGTCGCGAAGGTCTATCGTATCTTTCGTGAGACCGCACGAAAGATCGGTGACGATGCGAACCTGATCCGAAAGCTGTCGAAATTGGACGGGCGTATTTTTGATGTCGACTTTAGCACCGACGGAAATCGAATCGCGGCCGTCGCGACGCTAAATGGCACATCCCAATTACGCGTCTGGGGATTCGACTTCGACACGAAACTGTCGGATGAACTGAAAAAGATCATTGCGAAGCGAATTAGCGATCGGTCAGCCGAAGAAAAGAAAAAGGTCGCCGAGTATCGCGAGCAAGAGACCAAAGAACTGACCACCGTTCAGCTCGGCGGTCAAGTCGCCTACTCGATCGCGTTCGGTCCCGACGACACCTTGTATGTCACGACGGACCAAGGATTAGTCCGTCGTGTCGCCGCAGATGGCAGCGAACTTGAACCGATTCGACTTCCGATCGATTTCGATTCGGGTGATGCTGAAGAACGCCGCTTCGACGCGATGGCGTTTCTGAAAACCATGCGTCAAACGGAACCTGAAAAACTTGATCTTGGCGGCATCGTTTCGATCGACGTCTACCCGACTACGATCGAATCCGACTCACCGTATGACTACACCCAGTTGGTCGTCACTGCAAAGAAAGCGAATGGCGAATTGATCGATGCGACCCGCGCGGTGACACTGGAGACAACGCAAGGGATTGTGACAACGAACAATGGATTGGTTTGGCCGACGCAGGACACTGACGCAAAGCTGACGGTGTCACTCGGCCAGCATCAGGTCGTCGTACCGATTAAGGCGTCGGGCATTTCAGGTTCAACGGAACAGGTCGCCGAACACGTCGACTTCGTCAAAGACGTCAACCCAGTGCTCAGTCGACTTGGCTGCAACCAGGGCACCTGCCACGGAGCCCAGAAAGGTAAGAACGGATTCAAACTCTCCCTCCGTGGCTATGACCCCATCTTCGATGTGCGAGCGTTGACCGATGACTTAGCTGCCCGACGAATCAACGCGTCGGCCCCCGAAGATTCTCTGATGCTGCGAAAACCCCTTGGATTGACTCCCCACGAAGGCGGCGTGCTGATGACCGCAGGCGATCCGTACCACTCCGTTCTTCGTCGCTGGATCGCAAACGGGTGTCAACTGAATGAACAATCGCCGCGTGTTATCAAACTGGAAATCTACCCGCTTAACCCGGTCGTTCAGTCGATCGGTAGCCAACAGCAGGTTCGCTTACTCGCCTACTACAGCGATGATACGACCCGTGATGTGACACGGGAAGCATTCGTCGAGAGCGGCAACACCGAGGTAGCGACTTCATCGGGCTCCGGGTTGCTCAAGGCGATCCGTCGCGGTGAAGCACCGATTTTGGCTCGCTTCGAAGGACGGTATGCGGCGACGACGATGACTGTCATGGGCGATCGTGAAGGTTATCAACCGTCCGATCATGAAACGTGGGGCCCGATCGATGAAAGGGTCGCCGAAAAATGGGATCGCGTCAAAGTGGTCCCGAGTGGCCTGTGCGATGACGCAACGTTTTTGCGGCGCGTCACCCTGGATTTAACTGGATTGCCACCGACCGCCGCAGAGGTTCGGGCATTCCTGAATGATACGACTCCGACACGCCAAAAACGCGCTCAGATCGTGGATCGGTTACTGAGCAGCGAAGCTTCGTTTGACTATTGGACGAACAAATGGGCTGATTTGCTTCAAGTGAATCGCAAGTTCCTTGGCGTCGAAGGAAGCCGCGCGTTTCGTGAATGGATCCGTAACGCGGTCGCCGAGAATCGACCCTACGATCAATTCGTTCGCGAGATCTTAACCGCGAAGGGATCCAATCGTGAAAACCCCGCAGCCAGCTACTTCAAGGTGCTTCGGAATCCAGAAGACACGATGGAGAACACGACGCACTTGTTCCTCGGCATTCGATTCAATTGCAACAAGTGCCACGATCACCCGTTTGAGCGTTGGACCCAAGACCAGTACTACGAAATGGCGGCGTACTTCGCCCGCGTCGATTTGCAAAAAGACCCCGAGTCTGGAAACAAGCGTATCGGTGGGACAGCCGTCGAAGGTGCCAAACCGTTGTACGAAAAGGTCGTCGATAAAAACGAAGGTGAGATCGTTCACGCCCGTACCGGCAAAGTTACCGCACCTGAGTTTCCTTACCAGGTCGACTGCCAAATACCAGACGATGCGACGCGGCGTGAACGCTTAGCCGCTTGGATGACCGATGCCGACAACCCCTACTTTGCGAAGTCATTTGTCAATCGTTTGTGGGGATACCTGCTTGGCAAAGGCTTGATCGAACCGATCGATGACATCCGCGCCGGTAACCCACCAACGAATCCCGCTCTGCTCGATTATTTGACCGAACGCTTTGTCGATTCAGGCTTCGACATACGTAGCACGCTACGCGAGATCTGTAATAGCAGAACGTATCAGTTGAACGTCGAAACGAATCCATTCAACGAAGACGACACGCTGAACTACGCCCGGGCGATTCCGCGACGACTGCCAGCCGAAGTGATCTACGATGCCGTGCACGCGTTGACCGGATCGACGACCGAAATCCCAGGAATGCCCAAGGGCACGCGGGCCGCCGCGATCACCGACGCCGGCGTGAAACTGGCCGACGGCTTCCTGCAAAACCTGGGGCGTCCGGTTCGCGAAAGTGCGTGCGAATGCGAACGGTCGAGCGACCTGCAACTCGGGCCGATCATGGCGTTGATCGGTGGACCGACGGTGGCTTCCGCGATCGCCGATCCACAAAACGAACTGGAACGCATCGTCGCGGACAATCAAGACGACCGTGATCTGGCCAACGAGATATTCTTACGTTCGATCGGGCGTGAACCCACCGAGGCTGAGTATGCGGCGTTCGAGCAAGTGAAGCAACAAATCCAACTTGACCACGAAGCATTGACGCAGCAGCTTGCGCAAGCCGAAGCTCAATGGTCCGAACAAAAGGCTGAGCTCGAGTCGCTTCGAATGCAAAAGTTGGACGAAGCGAAAGCACAGCTCGCCGCACGTATTGAAGCCGCAAAGCCCGAACAAGACCGATTGGCCAAAGAGCGAGAACAACGGATCGCCGAAGCCGAAAAGAAACTCGAAACGGCCAACGGAAAACTGGACGCCAAAGCGGACGAGTTCGTCAAACAACACCGTGACGGAATCGACTGGCATCCGTTGCTGGCCAACAAAGCGACTTCCACAAATAAAGCCAAATTCGCGATCGGTCCCGACCGCGTGATCACCGCCAGCGAAAACTCCGACAAGGGAACGTACACGTTGGAGTTCCCCACGTCGCTCAAGCACATCACCGGACTGCGGCTCGAAGCGATTTCAGATCCGTCGTTGCCTGCCGGCGGTCCTGGATTGCCGCCAAATGGAAATTTTGTCATCACGGAAATTGAAGTTAAGTCGGCTTCGCAAGATCAACCCGGTGAGTTGAAACCAGTCGCCATCGCCAGCGGACACGCGTCATTCTTACAAGGCGGGTTTACCATTGAAGCCACCTTCGACGGAAACCCCCGTGATCAGCGTGGATGGGCGATCGCCGGGGCCACCGGAATGGATCAATGGGCAACGTTGAAGTTCAAACAACCAATCGAGAACCCGTCTGGGGCACTGCTGCAAATTCAATTGCATCAATACCACAACGCCAAAGATCACCGTTTGGGCAAATTTCGCATCAGTGCGACGACCGTCGATGGTGACATCCCGCTGGATCTCTCTGACCGACTGAAAGCGATCGCACTGACCCCCAAAGCGAATCGTAGCGACGAATCTAAAAAAACACTTGTTGACTTCGTCGGTAAAAATGATGCCGAAAGAAAACAAGCCATCGAAGCTGTCGCCGCAGCCAAAAAAGCGGTTCCACGCGACGCCGAAACCGTCCGCCTGGAAAAGCTCCGCGATCGACTTTCCAAACCCACTCCCGACGATCCCAGTTTGGTTCGCTTGCGAGAGGACGCGAAGTTCAGCGAGCAACAAATTGAAAAGATCCGTTTGACAGCCGCCGAGGATCTGACCTGGGCGCTCATCAATAGCCCCGCATTTTTATTCAATCACTGATTTGTTCAACGATCGCGTCGTGACTGTTGCGAAGACGGTCACGACATGACCCACTGTCACCACCGCCGCCGAATCGATTTCCTATCCGGAGAATCTGTCATGCTTTCTTTCAAGGGTTTCCCAGCGAAAGATCTTTGCGACAACCACCTACGCGAGACTCGCCGCACATTCCTACGTGTCGGCGGATGTTCGATGCTGGGTTTGTCCCTGCCGTCATTGATTCAACTCGAAAACGCTTCTGCGAGCGAACTAGTCGGCGGCGGTCCGGGATGGGGTAAGGCGAAAAGCATCATCATGGTCTACCTGCAAGGCGGCCCTAGTCATCTCGATTTGTGGGACCCCAAAGAAAATGTTCCCGATAACGTCAAGAGTCAATTCAAACCGATCAGCACCAAGTTGCCAGGTATCAAGTTCACAGAGAACTTGCCGCGTCTGTCGCAGTTGAACGATCGGTTCACTATGATTCGATCGATGTCCTACACGCCGAACGGTTTGTTTAATCACACCGCGGCGATCTATCAGATGATGACGGGTTACACGACCGACAAGGTCAGCCCTTCGGGTCAACTGGAACCGCCGTCGCCGAAAGATTTCCCGAACTTCGGAAGCAACATCATCAAGATGCAACCGGTCGAAGAACCGATGTTGCCATTCGTGATGCTGCCTCGACCGCTGCAGGAATCAAACGTGGTCGGTAAAGGCGGGACCGCAGGATTTCTAGGGAAGTCGTTCGATCCATACACGCTTTATCCCGACGGGGATGACATGGATATGGATAAGATGAGCCGCATCAAAATTGATGACCTGAAGCTTCGCCCCGAGGTATTCAGCGTCCGATTGAAACGGCGCGCCCAGTTACGTGGCCTGCTGAATTCACAGATGCCACACATCAACAAAGCCGTCGAAGACCTAGAACTAGACGAATACTATGATCGAGCGTTGTCGCTGATCGTTTCCGGCCGAGCTCGCGAAGCATTCGATCTGGGTGCCGAATCCGAAAAACTGCGCGATGAATACGGTCGCAACACCTTCGGTCAAAGCTGCTTGCTGGCACGGCGTTTGGTCGAAGCAGGGACACGTGTGGTCGAGGTGATTTGGCCGAAAGTTGCAAACAGTGACAACCATTCGTGGGATCACCATTCCGGCCTAAGCAAGCGCATGAAAGATCAGTCGGCGCCGATGCTTGACGCCGGACTGAGCACTCTGATCCGTGACCTCGATGAACGTGGAATGTTGGAAGACACGCTCGTGGTCGCCGTCGGCGAGTTCGGCCGCAGCCCGCAACGTGGTGTCAGCACGAGCGGCAACAACAACTCCGATGATGGCCGCGATCACTGGCCGTACTGCTACACCGCCGTTATGGCGGGGGCTGGCACCCGTCGCGGCTACGTGCACGGTAAAAGCGACAAAACGGCTTCGGCCCCACTCGAAGATCCCGTTCACCCATCCGAAATGCTGGCGTCAATCTACCACTCGTTCGGTATCCACCCCGAAACCATCGTGTACAACCACCTCAATCAACCGCGTGAATTAGTCAAAGCCCAAGCGTTGACGTCGCTGTTCAGTTAGAAACGGATGTACGTCCTGGTCAGCCGACGAGGTAAGCTGCGGGGCCTGTTCTCGGTTCCGCCATTGCCCGGCATCGCGGCGTCCTCTTTCCAACCCGCCTACAGGGTGCCTCCTGGCGAATTCCCTGGCTAACGAGATGGAATTGAAACCCAAGGCTGGTCTAGCCATGACGACGGGATAGGAGATAATACGATTAAATGAAAAACAGCGTCGACGCTGACCCGGATCAGGACCGGTGGTCGGTAAGGCGCGATCGTTGTAGACTCCCTGCCCGACGGACAATTTCTCCATGCGAATTACCCTGGCCCTGATCGTGGCACTGTCCACGACCTTCACTATGAGCAACGACACTTCTTTGAAGAATCCTGGCGAAGCAAACGTAACCGATACGGTTTACTTTGACATCGAAATCAACGGCGAACCCGCTGGCCGAATCGTCATGGGCTTGTTTGGTGACGACGTTCCAAAAACCGCCGAGAACTTCCGGGCCCTGTGCACCGGCGAGAAAGGCGTCGGTAAATCGGGACGCCCCTTGCACTACAAGGGAAGTAAATTCCACCGCGTGATCCCCAAGTTCATGCTGCAAGGCGGCGACTTCACCGCCGGCAACGGAACGGGTGGTGAAAGCATCTACGGCGAAAAATTCGCCGACGAAAAATTCTCCTTCGGGCACGACCGTCCCGGTTTGTTGAGCATGGCCAACGCCGGTCCAAACACCAACGGCTCACAATTCTTCATCACCACCGTTGAAACCCCTTGGTTGAACGGCAAACACGTGATTTTTGGTCGCGTGATCGATGGGATGGAAGTCGTCAAGCGAATCGAATCGCTTGGATCGTCGCCCACCGGTGCCGTCCGTTTGCCAATCGAAATCGCCGACTGTGGCGAGTTGAAAGAAAAGAAAGAGAAAGAGTAGCCCGCGACGTAGTTGCCGCGACCGACAACATCAGCCGAATGGCGTTACCGACGGTTAGCCGAATGGCGTTAGCCACGATTAGGTGCCCCCAACCGGTACCGATGGCCGGTCACCGAAAGCCTTGGCGGCGGACGCTACCAATACTTTGATCGGCCACGCCAGCGACGAACAAGTATCCCGATGGTTGAACGGTATCGTTCCCATCGGGATATTTTCATTTCAACAGAATGCTACTGCGTAGCAGGACGTGGTTGATCGGACCAGTGGCCGCTCGGATCGGCCCCACGAACATGGACACCTTTTTCGTTCCAGCCCAAGTCCGCATGAACGTCGGCGCTGCAGTACCGCAACGTGAGCCCACACCGACGTCGGTCTGAATGATTTGCTTCGCTACCATGAAGCAATAAGTCGGCATGGATCGATGCTTGTCCCGCTTTCAGTGGATCGTCGACTTCGGTTCCGAATTGCTGCGGGTTTTCGATTGTCTGGTTCAGTACGTTGTGTTCTGCCGAATCACTCGGTCGGTAGGTCATGTGCCCCTTGGTATGAGAACCGGCAATAAACTTCATGCAGCCGTTTTCCAGGTCCGCGTCGTCGATCGCCAACCATACCGTCACCGCCTTGCTGGGTGACAATGGCCAATAGCTCGCGTCCTGATGCCAAGCAACGGCTTTTCCATCGCCGGGCATTTTGCAGAAAAAGTGTGAGCCCCAGCCGATCACGTTGTCGCCGAGCAGATCAGCGACCGGGTCGACGATCCGGTGGTCGGTCAAAATATCGTGCACCGGACCATACTTCAGGTGCGCCGAACTGATCGAGTAACTGTTCCCTCCGCCGGAAACGACGCGTGCGAGCAAATCGTCAAAGTAGGCACGAATCTCACTGATCTCGTTCTCATCGAAGATGTTCAGCGGTCGTACATAGCCCTCCTCGTTGAACTGTTGCACCTGCTGTGTGGTAAGAATTTTGGGCGAGGTGTTGGTCGAAGGATGAAACGAAAGGTCGCGTTCCATCGCATTCAATTCATCTTCGGTCGGGACGATTTGAAAATCTTTCATTGAACGTGGAAGTCGGGGGGGAAGGAACAGGAATGATGATCGTTGAGACAGCGGGTGCTTCACCAAAATCTAAATTTAACATCAGCCCAATGGCGTTGGCCACCGTTAAGTGCAGCCTACGGGACAAACGTCCAACCGCCAATCACCGAAAGCCTCGGCGGCGACCGCTAGTCGCCGATCTCTTTTATCGTTCGATTGACTCCTACTACTACTGCTCACGCTTCCTAAGCACCCGCGCCATCAGTGGTGGACACAGCCGATCCGCGTAGACCAGCAGTTTACCGCCGACACTCAAGATCACTTCACTACGCCGCCTTTCGATCGCCTTGATCGCAGCCCGAGCCACGCGTTGTGGCGGCCAACTTCCCAGACTCTTACTGACCGCGTCCCCGGAATCGACGAGAACATCGAAGAACTCACTACGCGTCGTGCTAGGGCTGACCAACGTGACCCCGATCGATTGATCGGCCAATTCGGCACGCAACGAATCGGACCATCCATGCAGCGCAAACTTGCTCGCGCAGTACTCGCTTTTGTCAGGAACCGCACAGTGCCCTAAGACGCTGCTGACATTACAGATCACCGCGTCACTGCTTCGGCGCAACATCGGCAGGAGGGAACGCGTCAGTTCGGCGACGGCGAAAAAATTAACCTCCATCACTCCCCTCAGCCGTTCCGGCGAAGCCGATTCAAAGGGGCCAATCGCACCGACTCCGGCATTGTTGACCAACAGATCTAAACTTCGACCGTGACTCCCGACCGTGTCGACAATTCTCTGTCGCGTCGACTCGGATGTGATATCACCGACGACCGGGGTGAATCGATCACTGTAAGATTCCGCCAGCTCGTCCAATCGTTGCTGGCGACGCGCGACGGCGATCACATGACAGTCACGACTCACGAGCTGCATTGCAATCGATTGCCCGATTCCGCTGCTGGCCCCCGTCACAACTGCCAGTTTTCCTGTCGGATCCCACCGACGGCCGAATCCGATCATGCAACATCAGACGCCGAGGGTGGGCTGACTTCATCAGCCACGTCGATCGGTGCGACGGATGATTCATCGATCGTTTGCTCACGCGAAGCTCGGCGATCATTGACCTCGCGATACGAGATCGCTGCTTGGCGTACCGGTCCGAGTGCCGAAACGGGCAACCGGACGCGTAACCGCACGACTTCGGATTCAAAGGTCTGCGAAGCGATTTCGCCCTTCGCCGCCAAGAACGCCAGCAACTTTCCATTCCCAGGGTGAACTTCAACGTCCAGGTCGATGAATTCGCGCCCCAATGCGTCTCCAACCGCTTCGATCAGCGACTCAAAGCCTTTTCCATCCGCGGCACTGACAGGAACCGCGTTCGGATAGCGATCGAGCACTCGGTTCAACATCGCCGGTGACTCGATCGCATCAATCTTATTGAGCACCAGAAGCGTGTCCTTCTCTTCGATCTCAAGTTCGCTAAGCACTTTGTAAACGGCGCTGATTTGCGCGAACACGTCTGGGTTACTGGCGTCGGCGACGTGTAACAACAAGTCGGCTTGCCGGGTTTCTTCAAGCGTCGATCGAAAACTTGCCACCAACGAGTGCGGAAGGTCACGGATGAATCCTACCGTATCGCTCAGCAGCACAGTTCCCCATTGAGGAAGATGCCAACGGCGCGTCCTTGTGTCCAACGTCGCAAACAGCTTGTCTTCGGCCAGCACTTCCGCCTCAGTTAGCGCATTCATCAATGTGCTTTTGCCGGCGTTGGTATAGCCCACCAACGATACCGTTGGGGCGTCACGACGCGAAGCAACTTGCCGTTGCCGCCGCGATTCAACCTTGCTCAGTTCTTGCTTCAGATCGTGGATACGTTTCTGAGCCAAACGACGGTCAACTTCAAGTTGCTTCTCACCCGGACCACGCATCCCAACCCCCATCGCTTGTCGCGAGAGGTGGGTCCACATTCGTTTCAATCGTGGTAACGAGTATTCGAGTTGAGCCAACTCGACGGCCAAACGCGATTCGTGAGTTCGCGCCCCGGCGGCAAAGATATCCAGAATCAACTCCGTGCGATCGATCACATTGACACCGATCGCTTTCTCCAGGTTACGAGTCTGCCCCGGATTCAATTCGTTGTCAAAAATAACAACGTCAGCCTTGGTCTTTTCGACCATCTCACGCAGCTCGTCAACCTTGCCGCGTCCGAGGTACGTTCCGTGATCGATAGTGGAACGTCGTTGAATCAGCTCGCCAACGACCTGGGTTCCGGCGGTCGTGGCTAAACCGTGCAGCTCTTCCAGCGGATCGTCGGAAACGCTGTTCTCTGGCAGGATTAATCGAGCCAAAACGCTGCGTTCAGGGGTGTCATCAATGACAGTGTGTTGTTCGCGCACTTAAAAAAGGGGCCTCAAAGATGCATCGGGAATGGAAACGAACGAGGATGCGGTCCACCAGATTATAACCAATCATGACTGGCAGATCGAAACACCAATGTTCCGATGTAGCACGTCGTGGACCGATCTTACCAATGCATGCTCAAATCACGTCACGTTCTCCGGCTGGACTCGAATTGAAGGCTTCACCGGGATAAGACAACCCCACCCAATCAGGGTTCGCAGGGTGTTCAAAATATCTCCGCCGAGATCCTCGATTGAATGACTGACCGCACAGCTTTCGGTACCCGGTGCATCGCCAATCCCTGACATGAACGACTAACCGGTCAACATTCGCCACGGTTTCGGTGCAACAACCGGAGCAAACGCTCGTCGACTGATGACTCGAACCCGAACATTGGGTCTTAACGGAGCACTATCGAGGCTTTGCGGCGCGGTTCTTTCGCGCGACGATTGTGACAAATTGGCCTTGCTGAACGACTCGTTCAGATTCGTTCAGCAAGCTGCGCAACCAGAACACCTTCACCGCCCGCCTGCCATGCGGCTCGATAGTCAAAATCTCATTGCGGGCCCGGACACGGTCTCCGAAAAACACGGGCGCTAAAAATTTCCACTCGTCGATGCTGACCAAAGCCAGCGTTGCCGCGTTGGGAGATTGCGTTCCCAAACCAGCGAGAACACTCAGCCCCAACAACCCGTGGGCGATCGGCTTCCCAAAGGGGGACTCGGTGCCGTCAGCATGAATCGCGGTGTGGTCGCCAGTTAACGCTGCGAATTGATTCACGTCGCTACCGGAAATCTCTCGGAATTCGGTTTCCCATCGATCCCCCTCGGATAAATCTTCGGCGTACAGCGTTTCGTTGGAGTACTGCGTTTCTTTGGCGTATCGGGCGGGGTCATTTGCAGTCGTCTTCGCCTGTCGTTTTGCGGACGGACTGGACGAGCGGTCACGTAATTCCGCAAGCTCAGACTCATTCATGGAGTTGCTGATCACGCTTGTGGTTACCCGATAAGAGGCTGAGAAGACTGATTGCTGCCAATCGCTAAACGAATGCACCCCGCCGGCAGCATGAATGCACATCATGTCGGGTCAGTGCGACAGACGGTAGCGCCGCTCCGTAAGTTTTTATTGAAAACTTTGGTTTTTCTCAACAAATTCGGTCTGACGCGACATTGACGATCAACGGGACTGAGAAACTTTTCGGGTCGATGTAGAATGCCCGCGTGGAATGTTTGTTTTCACAGCCTCCCCTTCCTTCTGTGTTCTCCCACCTCTTCGACCTACGATGCCACTATCGATTTTTTCCCCCAGTGTTTCGATCGAATTTCCCCGACCGCTGCGGACGATTCGGGCGATCCTATTGAGCACCGTCGTTGCATTGACTTCGCTTGCCGGAACCGTTCGAGCCAAAGAACCAATTCGCTTTGATATTCGCATGCTCGCCCTCGATGCGAACGAAGGTATCGCGGCGGGCGACGTGGACGGTGACGGGAAAACCGACTTGGTCGCCGGACGAGCTTGGTTTCGGAACGGTGACTGGGCCGCTCGGCCGCTTCGCAACATCGATGACTGGAACGGGTACGTCCAAAGCAATGGCGACTATCTTTTCGACATCAACGGCGACGGTCGGTTGGACGTGATCGCCGGATCATTTTTGCCGACCGAAGTTTATTGGTACGAAAACCCAGGTGCCGAATCCCTGCGACTCGGGAAACAATGGCCGCAGCATCTGTTGCTCGATACCCAGCAATCTCAAAACGAAGGTCAATTGTTCGCCGACGTTGATGGCGATGGGAGCCCCGAGTGGATCGTCAACAGCTGGAAAAAAGATGTCCCAGCGTTTATCTATCGCCTAGTTGAAAAGCAGACATCGACCGTAAAGCCGGCCGACAAAAAAACGAAATCGGCATCCGCAAACTATGACTTGGTCGGGCACGCGGTTGGCCAAGTCGGTAACGGGCACGGGGTGGCAATCGGTGACCTAAACAACGACGGGCGAATCGATTTGCTGGTCGGCCAAGGTTGGTATGAACAGCCCGCCTCCGAGCCTTGGTCGCAGCCTTGGACGTTTCATGCCGACTGGGAACTCCATAGCTCCCTACCAATGATCGTCGATGACCTCGATGGTGATGGTGACAGCGATGTGATCATCGGCAACGGGCACAACTATGGACTTTACTGGTGGGAGCAAACCGGCAAGGACGAAGCAACCGGAAAGATTGAATTCAAAGAACACAAAATCGACGACAGCTATTCACAACCTCACACGCTCGCCTGGGCCGATCTCGATGGCGATGGGAACAATGAACTGATCACCGGCAAACGATACTACGCACACAACAGTCGTGACCCGGGCGGCAACGAACCTCCGTGCTTGTACTACTACACTTGGGATCAGACGCTGAAACAATTCACCCGACACACGATCGATGAAGGACACGTCGGCTGTGGCTTGCAAATCGTTGTCGAAGATTTAAACGACGACGCAAAGGTTGACCTCGCCGTCGCCGGTAAAAGCGGAACCTACGTTTTGCTGCAAAAGTAACGCCTTAAGAAATGAATGAATGACATGCCCGCCGAATCGACGCCTGACGAACTGACGCTACGCGGAGCCCAGCAAAGGGTCGACGAGTGGATCCAAACGATCGGCGTGCGTTACTTTGACGAGATGACAAACCTTGCCCAACTGATCGAAGAAGTCGGCGAGGTGGCTCGGATTCTATCGCGTACCTGTGGCGAACAGTCTTACAAGTCGACGGACACGCCCGGTGAACTGTCGGACGAATTGGCCGACGTCCTATTCGTCGTGCTTTGTTTGGCCAATCAATCGGGGATCGATCTGACCGAAGCCCTGCGCGCGAACTTGGCCAAGAAAACGAAGCGCGACAAGGATCGGCACCGAAACAACGCCAAGCTTCATTAGCAAGAGCCGCCGAGGCTTTCGGTTGAGTTGCCTTGAGCCCACTCGCCTCAGCTAGCGATTGCAGTCTGCTTCAACTGACCTTTGTCATAGCCATCACGCAAGCGTTGGTGAAAACGACTTGGCTTGGCAATGTTTGCCCGCATGTACTGTCCCGGCGCGCCACTCACCTCTTGGCAAATAAACGGCTTTCCGATCGGCTCGGCGTTGAAAATGCGACGGTAAAGTTTCGCATGCCGCGGATGAACGATCGCGTCCATGTAGCTCAGTCCAAGTTCGATCGCCGTTTGGTGCATCAAACCGGTCAGCGAAAGAAAGACTCCGCGGTAGCTGGTTGGTGTTTTCGAATCGCCGCGGTCATGCTCGATCGCAAGCCGACAAACTCGCCCGACGCCTACATGGTCGGACGACTCGCTTAAGTGGTCCGAGCGTGACACCAACATGGTCACCGTACCACAAATCACCTCTCGGGAGTCTCGTGTCGGGTCACCTCTAAACCTCGGCTCGGAACTAAATCGCGGCCCACGTCGACTCTCGAACCAATACTCAGTCGTTCGAAAGGCAAGAAATGTCAACGCTTGCCAGTGCTGATCTTCTTCGAATACCACCGGTGAACGATTGCGAGCGGTCTGGATCGAAGAGGTGTCAGATTCGCCCAATAAACCAGCCTCTTGATACCGGTGCTGACGAAACTCTTCGGCCCGCTTGAAATCCTCGGCCGTGATCGCACGGCGACACTGAACCGACTGCTGAATTTTGACCTTGCTTGAAAGGACCTGACGGGCCGGATCGCGTAGACGGACCGATCGTAGGCTTTCGATTGACTGCATTACATTCCCCCGAGCATGGAACGATAAGTGGTGGGTGAGCTGAACCCGCCGCGGCAACTGGAAGTCGAAATGCGGTAGTCAGCGAGCATCAACAATGGGGCGATACCCAGGTCAGTCATTGACATGGAATCCCGGCGTGCGTCCGGGAGTTGGTCGAAACGAATCGCAGGAAAGAGAAGGATGAAAAGACATGGACAATATCCGGCACTCATAGCCGAATGCTTGTCCTCCATGAACCATGACGATTATCTCGTCTGAAGCGTCTGGTCAAGACGAGTAAACGATACCGAATTTTCGGATTGCCGAAGCTGGGAAAGACCGCCCAGCCTTAACGAGTGATGGACGGGCGTTATTTCGCTATTGGTTTGATCACCCCGCCGATCGGTGGTCCTAAACGAAGTGGATTTGCATAACACCCCAGCAAACCAGGGGTTACACGCAAGTCAATGGCACCCACTCAAATCTGACTGGCGAAAGTAAGCCAGGTAAATTGGGTGAGTTCTTTCGCTCGATACCCGAACAGAACTTTTCTAAATTCACAAAAAATTTCTTCGCTACACCGGTTCGTGTCGGCGGTCACGCCCCTTATGACCGGTAACGGTGAGGGTAGTTCCGAGACCCGAACAGGTTTTTTGTAAAGATTCGTTCCCGGATCCAGGCGAGTCTGATTGCATACGTGGTCGTTCAAACGACCCGTTACCAAGCCGATTTCTGCGCCGACGGTGCCCGCCAATAGTATCGGTGCCGCGGATCATCCTGCCGAAACCTTCCGCTACTTCCGATGAACGCTGCCAATGAATGGTGCCGAAAGGCTCGGCGGCCTGTTGATGGAATCGAATTAAGCGATTCAACGATCAGCCAATGGGCATCGGCCCAGGTTTGCGCTGAGGAACCGCACGCTATCGCGTTTGCGGCAGATGAAATCAACAAGATCCCGAGACACCGTCACGCTGCGTGAGTCGACGAGAGCGGCAAGACACTCGCGCCGGTGCGATAAAGCAAGAATGGAATCGAACGCCGAAATCGACGCAAACTGTTTCGCCAAGGCCCAAAGGTTCCGAATCCCAGCAATACATTTTCCGAAAGCACACGCAATTCCCCGCGCAGCCAACAAATTGCACCTCGGTTGCGCTGGCGATAATCAAGGATGTACGCCGTTCCCTCGGCCACGTTGGACTGTGCGATATACGTGTCCATCAGCAGCTTGATTTGTCGATCGTATGGATCGCCAAACACGTTGTAACCTTCACCCCGGGTCACCGTCAGCGGGCGAAAACCTTTGCCAATCCACGGTCCTTGACTAGAAAACGCCCGCCGCACAATCGTGGTCGAAAGTCCACCACCTTGTGATAGCATCACTGCGCCATACTCGGCATCCACTTCCGAAATCGTCGGCGGTGCTAATTGGCGGTAGACTCGTTTCAGTTCGAATCGCTCGAGAGGACGCAATTGCTCGATGCGATCAAATTCGGCTTGGCAAAGATACTCTGATCGCGGTTGATCACAGCACGCATCGCGACTCAGTTGGCGGTAGATCGCATCGTCATTGCTTAAGCGACTTTTGCTTGAAGGAACTTTGATCACTGGGCTTTTCTTGCCGAAGCTCATGAGACGACCGCATGTATAAACAAAGTTTCAATCTGTGCCCCCATCCGCCGGACGACGCGAATGCGCGGTTCAGATTCCTAATCGAGATCCTCGACCGTCGTGGACGCCACCGACGCTTGCAAAAGCCAGAAGGCACCGACCGTCACGTTCAGCGATTTCCGCGCCCCTTCCATCAATAGCGAACATTACCTTCGCGCCACCGCAGTATCCAAGAAACGTCTTTCTCGAAGATCACCGCAGCGATGGTGGGAACGTTGGTGGGCCGATTCCGGGTTCGAATGCCGTCCCAGCGTTTGCGTTTTGCCGCGACAATGCGATGCGCCGTACCAGACGCATACCACTCCTCCCACGTATCAATCCTCCACCCATCAATGCAACCCCGATTTGGCGAAGATGCTCATTTGTCGACTCGTGTAGTCCTGTCTAACCTCCCAAGAAAAGACGACTTACGTTGCCCCCATGAGGGTGATTCTGATAAATGTCGTCGTCACGCTCGGCCGATAGAACGGTCGAACGCACACGTCGACAGAAGAATTACGTATGAAGCCCTTCACTGTTCTGACTGGACGCATCCGTACCCGCGCTACCGACGGTTGCCCACCGGTGGTCTGCATGCGCGCGTCTACGGCGAAGCAAATTGCATCAGCACAGCAATTGTGGAAGAAGCAGTTTCGACGTGTCGGGCTGATGAACGAGCCCTCTGAGGAAGACATACTTCGTACGTCGCCGACCACAAGCACCGGTGCCGAACCCGCGGAGTCTACCGACTGGACAGCGATTTCGATCAATGCATATCAAAACCAGTCACTATCAGCCGATGTTTTCGGTCGCAGGTTAGACGGACAAAGCACACGTCCCCATCGCCGTGATGATGCGACCTGCGGAGGCATCTGTGGTACGGTCACATTGCTGGTCCCCAAAGCAGAGGACATGACGACGGGCCGGATCACACGCTTGGCCATCGATCATCCCGATCAGCGGTTAGCGTCAAGCCCGCTCGCTTATCGTCGCGTCTTTCTGGAAATGACAAGCTACCTGCACCAGGTCGCGCGGGAATACCAACTCACTCATCTCGAAGCGTTCGTGCATCCCAGACACGCCAAGCTATACCGGCGAGTCTTCAACGCGACGCCGATTGGAAAACCCTTCGCCTGCGAAGACGTTGCCGGTGCCCCCGCGCAGCTGATGAAAGCCGATATCCAGCACCCCAAGACGTTTCACCCCAGACTGCGTGCACGCTACGCGGGTTGATGGGGAGTGGCTAGCGGCTAGCGGCTAGCGGCTAGTTGTTAGTTGTTAGTTGTTAAGGGGAGCATCGATGATCTCTCGATGTCGCAACGCGTTGCAGATGCTTCCCATCGTCGCCTTTCGCTCCGCCGAAAGTAGCGCTGCTTTCGGTGATTCTGCCCCACCTCTAGCCACTAGCAACTAGCCTCTAGCTACTCAATCTCCCATCAATTCCAGGACCGCGATCACGGTCGATTCGATCCCTCGTTTGACTGCCGGTTCCGGATCGATCTTGAAGAGCGGTGAGTGGTGGCTGGGGACCATCGGCCCGCCGGCAGATTCGGCCTCGAATGCCTCTTGGGGAGTTCCGCCAATACCCCAGTAAACGGACGGAATGTCGGGTGAGGTTGTGAACACCGGAAAGTCTTCGGCCCCCATGCCCTTTTGAGTTTCCGAGATGATGTGCTCGGCACCGAGTTGCTCAGTCCACGCTTGCTTCAACCGCCGCGCAAGCGTTGCGTTGTTGTACGTCGGCGGGACGCTTTCCTTAGACACGATGACTTCGGGCAACTTGTCCTCTGGCAATCCCGCAACTCGTCCCATGTTGACGGCGATTCGGCGGATACCGTCGAGCAACGTCTTTCGCGTTTCCGCGTTGGTGTTGCGGACCGTTAACTGCAATCTTGCCTGGTCAGAAATAATGTTGTGCTTCGTGCCAGCATGAAACGAACCAACCGTCACAACACCAGCCTCGCGTGGTGCGATCTCACGCGAAACCAGCGTTTGTAATGCGAGCACGATCTGACTGGCCAACACGATCGGGTCCTTACCGCGGTGTGGGCTGGCCCCGTGCGCGCCGATGCCATGAACGATGATGTCGACGGTATCCGAGCCAGCATAGGGACTCCCATCGACCACGTTGATCACTCCGGCTCGATTACGCGCCGACACATGAAAAGCGAGTGCAAAATCGGGTTGGCCAAATCGTTCCCACAACCGGTCTTGCTTCATCGCCCTTGCCCCCATGATCCGTTCCTCGGCGGGCTGGACGATCAACATTAACGTTCCCGACCAAGCGTCGCGATGCTTTGACAGGTACCGCGCCGATCCGACCAAACTGGTAATGTGGACGTCATGACCACATGCATGCATGACGGGGACTTCATCACCGGTGATCGGATCATCTTGCCTCGCTTTCGATGCGTACTCCAGCCCCGACTTTTCTTCCACCGGCAACCCATCCATGTCCGCTCGCATCATCACCGTCGGTCCCTCTCCGTTGGCGAGCAGAGCGACGATACCGGTCCCGCCGACGCCTTCGGTGACATCGAAGCCGACCGCACGAAGCTCACGCGCCATCCGCGCGGCAGTCTTAAACTCGACTAGTGATAGTTCGGGGTTGCGGTGAAAGTGGACGAACAGATCAGCGAGTGAAGCATCGTACTCGCGATCGATTTCACTCCGCAGAGCGTCCGTGGATGACTGCGATCGCGCCTGACCTGGAATACAACAGGCTGCGATAGCTGCGAGCATCATCGATCGACGGAGGTGCAACCGTCGCGCAGCCCTTGCAAAGATTAACCGAATCATGAATCGGACCTAGGAATGGAGTGACTTACTGGAAGCCACATCATACCGCAAGCGATTCACCATCGTTTCGCGAACCAAACGTAGCGGAAGCCTCCGAGGCTTTCGGGAAGAACGAAGCCGCCGAAACGCTCGGCGCGTTCCGCAACTCATTGATCAATCCCAACCGAAACGCACGGCGCGTTCCGCCACGCCGTCGGCACTTCAATCAGCGAATTGAGACGATGGGTTACTCGATTTCATCGACGGCAGCTTTCAGCGTGTTGCCGCTTTTGAGTGCGATAACTTTATCGTCAATTTCGATCTCGACTTTGTCCGCATCGATCGACTTGATGATTCCACGAACACTGCCGATTTCGAATTCATCGCCGACGCGCAGTTTCAACGTTTTGCCACGAGTCCGAACGTTCATCCACGCCGTCCAGTCTTTCGCACCTTGGACCAGTCCGGTCAGGTACGTTTGCTTGGCGTCATCGTATGCCAATTCGACCTTCGGTGGCTCTTCTTTCGGCGGCGGAGGCGGGTCGACCACTTTGACCAACAGCGTTTCGGTGGTCTTCTTGTTCGGATAACCACTGTCAGTGATTTCGACATCGACTTTGAACTCGGTCAGCTCGTCCGATTTGACTCGGATCGTCCCGCTTCGTTGATCGATCGTGACGTTGTCATGTTCGCTGACCAGATTGAATGCCAATCGATGCTGTTCGGGATCTTTGACGTCCAGCGGAAACGCAACCTCTCGGCCGCGGACGGCTTCGAGCGTCTTGTTTCCGTTGAAGACCGGCGGCTGATTGGGCGGTTCGAACAGATTACGATTGAGAATCGGTTCGGCATAAGCGAGTTGGTCTTGTTCGACTCGCCAAGAATGCGTCTTCGGCGGCGCGGCGTTACCCGGCGCGGCACTGAGCGCGATCACATCCAGGGTGACATTGAAGATAAAACCATCGTCTCGTTTGGACGGTGTGATCTCGAATTGTTGGATCCGATGCAAGTAGTCCTTCGCCTGGATGTCGTACATCAGGTCGACGATTTGTGGCATGTCTGCCCGACCAGAGATTTTGAATTTGAACTGGTGGTACAAATCGCCGACGGGACTGGTGCCGGTTTCATTGACCGCGGGAGTCTCCACGTCATGTTTCTTGGCGACGTCAAGCAACCAACTCTGGTAGGCGTTCCGTGCCTTCTCTGTATCGCTCGGCAATGAACGGACAAGGTACTCGCCCATCTGCTTGTCGGCGATCGCGCCAAGCAATCGCTTTTCGGACAATTGCAATTGTCGATCTTGAAGCGACTCGAATCGGGTTTTACGTTGCTGAAGTGCCGACTTGTATTTGCTAAACCCCCATTGGCCAATTCCCAGGACTACCAAGCCGCCGACCAGGATCGCTAGGACACGTTCTCGTTGGTTCATGTCGACACCTCTTCTTCACTCTTCGATTCACTGGGCTGATCGCCGGTCGGCGCGGCTTCAGATGCCTCGTCGGTTTCAGGCGTAGCTTTGTCGTCCCCCTCCGCCGCGGACTCGTCCGTCGCGTCAACGTCACTTGTTTCAGAGTCCTCGTCGTCGTCAGGCTCATCCGCTGGCGGCGTCATTTGTGAACCGTCATCGATTTCTTCTGTGACGGACTCATCATCGCTGCTTGCTTCGGTACTGCTTGCTTCGGTACTGGCGAGCTGTGCTTCCATCCGCTCGTATCGCAAGTTTCGCAAGTCGTTGCCGTCGACGGTGATCGTTTCGGTGAACGACCATCGATAGCGATCATCGCCTTGCTGGACATTGGTGTCTTTGACGACCACCCCGTGAGTTTCGTCACGAAGCGAGCTTTGCATTTGATCAATGACGCTCGATTCGGTGACGCCTCCGGTCAGCCGCAAATAGCCACCGCCGGCGGTCAGTGCGTTTCCGTTGATCGATCGGACGATCAGTTTGTCGCTTGGCGGTGCGAGTTCGGCGAACCGCCGAAGTTCATCCAACCAGTTCACGTCGCGATCGAGAAACTGGTCGATCTTCTCCGTCCGATCGATGCTCTCGTCAGCTTGCTCGGCCGAAGGGATCAAGAGATTGATTTCATCTTGCAGCACCGCGATCTTGCGATCCCATTGGCTGAATTGCCGATAAATCATGAACCCGACCAGAAGCACCGCGGCGATCGGGATTCCGATCATCGCGATCCGACGCAGGTGATCCGGTTTCTCTTCGGGCCGACGCCGGGGGTTCATAAAATCGATCAAGACATCCGCGTTGGCGGTGCTGCTGTTGAGCAATCCGACCAGTGGTGCGAAGCGACCGGTGTGCTCGGGCATCTTTTCGCGAGCGACTTGGACGTCAACCAAGTCAAACGGGCTGATCGCTTGGACATCGTCGCATCCGATCTTTTCCTTGATCGCGTTGACTTCGGCAGAATGCACGTCGGCATTTCCCCAGACGACAACTTTTTGCGGCGTTTTCGTTTCACCGCAAGCCATCATCGTTCGCCGCAGTTCACTAACGATCGCTCCGGGACGATGCTCCTCGTTTTCGGGCAAACGCACCGTCCGGACAAAGATCACCTTACCTTCGCGAGCGACGACGATTTCGGCGTCGTTGGCCAGCAAGTCGATCATCACCGTCACCGGCGCCGACTTTTGCTGGCCTAAATACAGCGACGCCGCCGCCAACGGACGCAACGCAACTCGTTCGAGCGGCAGATCACTTGTCGAACACAGCTCGCGTTCACGGTCAAGCTCACTCGGCGGGACCGCCGCGGCGATCAAGGTGATGCCTTCGGAGGAACGTTCGGTAACCAAAAAGTCAACGATCGCGCGATCGCTCGCCGACGCGAAACTGCGGATCGCTTGAAAGCGGACCATGTCGGGCAGTTCTTCGTCGGGAACGGCCGGCAATTGCAATTCACGCAACTCCGCTTTGCCGCGACCGATCGCGACAAGCGTTTCTGTTTTTTGCAGTCCCGCGTCGTTGACGTAGCGGCGCAGTTTTTCTGATGCCGATTCGCCTTCGTTTATCGGGATCAGTTGAATATCGGTCACCGCGACGCGGTTTCCGTTGACGTTGGCCACGACGAGTCGTAATTCGTGCGCGTCGTAGTCGAGAGCGAGTTTTTTTACCATATCGATAGTCTAATTCGTATCGTCTCCGAGTACCGCCGCGGTGTTTCGAATTCCGAGAACCGAAAGATCGAAGGCACGTCCGAGATGACTTAAGTCACGACGAAAGATGATTTTTGGATTGACCGTGGTCGCGTCGATCACCACTTCCTGGCGCGACGACAGCCCCGAGGACTCGAAATAACCCACGATCTGGGCCCGATAGACGTCGCCTCCCGCAGTCACCAGGGGCAACAATTGCCGCATTTGGTCCAAGGTCACTATCCCTTCAACCATCGGCCAGGTCTCAAAGTTTCGGTTGGCGTCATCGGATTCTGTCGCCCGAGCTTCTAGGATCTGCCCGACTTGGTCTTCGTCCAACATCGGAATCCCGTACAGCAGTTCCGCCGAACACTCATTCAAGTTGATCCGGCCGGGCATCGTTGCCGTGTCACTGGTCGACAAAACGTCCATGATCAGAGGTAAATAATCCGCGGCAGTCAAAATGTTAAAGGGGCTCTGGTACGACACTTGTTGACCGTTATTGGAAATCGTGACCGTCGCATCGATCAAATCCAGCACTTGCGTGAACTCCACGCTTCCGCCGGCCGACAAGTCGATCGAAGCCATCGCGTCCGCCGTCCAAACCCCTCCGTCGACAACTTCGCCATTGTTGTCATTGTTTTGTTGGTCGTTGCCAGTCGACACGATGCCCGAGAGGGCCGACGGTTGGCCGGCCATGCGATAGGCACAGATGAAGCTGGCGTAGGTCTCGTCTTCGAGTGCCGTGACGAGGTCTTCGTACAGGACCTCCAGGTCATCGGAATTGATGTTGACACAAAACGATCCGTCACGCGCCTTGTTCGCTTCGTTTCCATGAACGGTGAAATAGGCGGCCAGCCCCAATGCGCCCGGCGTATCAACGGTGATGTTAAAGCGTTGTTGTTCGTCGGGATCCAGCACGCCGTTTCGATTGGCGTCTGCCCCGAACAAGAGCGTCGGAGTCATCCCGGCGACTAACAATAATTCTTCGACGCTGTTGACCGGGCCGTTGGTCGGCTCGTAGGGCGTCGGCAAAGTGCTGTAGTAATCGATTTCGACGCCATAGGGTCGGGGATCGTCGTCCTCATCCAGCCAGTCCAAGATTGAATCGGCCAGGTCTTCGGTCATCCCGGGAACGGCCAATAACAGTGACGTCGCCAAACTAGAGGTGGCCAACGACTCGTCGACTTCACTCTCAGCCGACGCCAAACTTAACGCCGCCATCAAGCCTTCGGAGTTTTCGTCGAGGATCGTCAAGGTATTGAGGTTGATCTTCGCCGACTCGTCCTGAAGGCCAAATCGCAGTCCGGCCATCTGCCCCATCTCGTTCAAACTGGGGGCGACGACCGAATAGTTACAAACGTTGCCGGTGTCTTGGTTGGACACGCCGATCGCTTGGAACAAGTTCGGGTTGTTGTAGACGCCGCCCAGGACGTCGCGGTCTACCGGCGGCTGGGCAAGCACTACGCGAATCGCTTCGGCACCTGAATCAGCCGCGACCCGCGCCCGGACCAAGTCACCGGTCAGGTAAGCGGCGTCATCGTAGGCGACCATCATGCCGGTAAACGAGTACACGGCGAAGGTAGAAACGATGATAACGAGCAGCACCAAAACCAAAAAGAAACCGTGCTGGCGGCCGCGTTTGGATCCGGGATGCGGTCGATTAACTGTCATCGGATTGCGTTTCATCAGATCCCTGCTCCCGACAGTTCGTCCTCTTCTTCTTCGACGATGAACTTTGCCATCGGCAACTGAACGATGTGCGAGAACATCCGAGGCGTCTGATCATTGGCGTCGATCAGCGGATCGATCATTGTCAACTGGATTTTGACCGCCAGCGGTAACTCGCCCATCTCATCGCTGTTCCATTCGATCTGCCACGTCATCCCGTCCCAATACGAAAATTCAATGCCGACGACTTCGGGAGCCAAAAGATCACCGGATTGGGTCAGTGCCGAAATACTGCCCTGCGTCATCGCAAACGACGTTACGTTTCGATCGAGTACTCGCCGCACCAAGCCGCCTGAACCACCATCGGTGGAACCGTCGAGTTTTGCCAAGGCATCGTCAACGCCGATCGCGTCCGCGTCTTGAACATAGTAGGTCACCGTTTTCAAATCACTTGGAATGTCGACCAGTTGTCCCGGTTCGGCCGCCATCATCACGCCGTACTCTTCCAACCGAGGCAATCGGCTGGTGTCGACTTGGATTTGATATTGGTTGCCGACCAGCCCCGGTGTTTGCAGCACCACGGTGCCGGCCAGCAGTGTCGTGTCGGTGCTTGTCATGTCGTCTTCGCCGGCGGCATCGGGATCGGCGGTCCCGGCCGCTTCGGCGTCGCCACCGGTTTGGCCGCCGCTTCCGCCGCCGCTGCTTCCCCCGGCCGCCTTGGCGGTTGCCGATAGCAATTCTTCGAGTGCCGAGGTATCCAGTGGCTCGGGGTGCATCGACGAACGCAAGTCGTCTTCAATCATCTGCATCACAGCGCTGGCAAGCATCGTGCGGCGCATCTCCGCGTCGCTGCTATCCATCGTGCTGACGTAGAAACTGAACGCGGAATTGACCAACGTCATCAACACGACCGCCAAGGCAAGTGTCAGCAAGAGCTCCAACAACGTGAAGCCTTTGAATCTTGATCGTGGACGACTTCTCATAGCGCCGTCCCGCCGTTAGCGATCTCTTCTCGTGCCATCAGCTCTTCCGCTTCGGCTTCTTCAAGCCCCAATGCTGGATCAACAACCCAGCGATCGAGTGCATAGATCGCCAGCCGCTGCGTTCCGTCGCCGCCACGAGCTTCCACGGTCACCCGCATCGCCAACGTACCGTCGAGTTGCCCCGGCATCACTTCGATCGTTGCGTAATACGACTCCGTTGATTCAGTGTCGTACGACTCTACCAACGTTTCGACCACCGAAGTCGGCGTTTGTCCCGATGCGATATTCAGCAACTCTTCACTGAGTTTGTACTGACATATCATCCGGGCTGTCGCAAGGGCGCGGGCTTCGCGGGCGGCACTGACACCGGTGTCGGCGATTTGCGCGAGAATCGCCAAACTGGTTCCAAGTATCGCGATCGCAAGCAGCATCTCCAGCAATGAAAACGCTCGTCGCCGCTGTCGCGCTCGTTTCGATAGGGTGGCTGTGCTGAAGGTCATTGATTTATTGGTCCGCTTCGATACCCGCGCGAAACACGAAACGGAAGGATCGGTGTAAGAATGATGTTTGAACAATTGGCTCTTCACTCTCCGCTGGGAGAGTCGGGCCTCCGGCCCGGTGCGAGCCCTCCCCGGCCGCTCAAGCGTCCGACCCTCCCGTAAGCGGGAAGGTGAAGGAAATCGCATTCACTCTCCCCCTGGGAGA